>JBDHGR010000300.1:0-5863 GCA_039589815.1 Gemmatimonadota bacterium
GATCATCGTCGAAGCTGTCCTCGGGTCCCACCTGCTGTTTGACAACAGCCCTTTCATATCAGCGGGAACCGGGCATTACGAAGAAGAACCGATCTGGACAGTTCCATGGTCCGGGGAGCCGCCGCCGACCAGTACTCTCCTCGGCCTCGGGACCGCTGTCCTCCCAACGCTCGTCGGTTTCGACGCCTCTAGGTCGACTAACGGAGTCGGCGAAGGATACGTGCGTGCCACAGCCACAGTCCCCCAGCGGAGAGTTCGCCACCGATGACGACCAGGGTCATCATGCTTGGCACCCCGTGGAGAGCGATGGCCATCAGTCGAAGGGCGGCCCCCACCAACAAGGCGGCGAAGCAGATTTGTAGGACGGCCCGACGAGCCAGAACATCACCCGTCCCCCAGACGAGCACGACCCCCATCGCAACGAAGTTGGCCGCCAGAAACCGCACGGCGCTCTCGAGACTCGGATCGAGTTCGCCGAGGTCAAGGCCGAAGACCAGGTCAAGTCCCGCACCACCGGTGAGCGCGATCGTTGAGCCCAATACGAGTGGAACGCACGCGTATACCCGGCAGACGCGCTGAAACCATAGCAGCTCCGAAGACTCAAGCATCTTGCGAGACTACTAGCGGCTTCTGCCCCTCGTCAACCGAACCGAGGACAACGGTCCCAGTGCGCCAGGTTACACGGCACATCGGCTCTTCTGGTAACGAACCATTCGGTTCCCGGCCGGAGCCGGGCATTCGACTGTTCGCCCCTATCCTGCTGCTAACGCCCGGCGAGGTCCCGGAGGGCCGGGCCCGTGGTGTTCAGGATACTGCCACACAAGGTCAGCGCAAAAGCGCAGTCTGAGGGCCCGCGCGGGAAACGGGCGTTACCGAGAAGAGCCAATCCATGAATCGCCAAAAAACCGACCCCGAGCAAAATCAACCGTCGTTGGGAACGAACCCACAGCCAGATCCGCGAATGGTGAGGGTCGGGGATAACGCCTACATCCACCCAAGCTGCTGAAGGCTGGCTGCATCATTCCAGATCTTCGTCATGTGACGGATCCTGTTCCCGTCAAATTCCATGACGTAAACGTACTCTGCTTCTACGCTCTTTCCGGTCGGAGGCACCGGCCCGCCCTCCCCAGTGTGTGTGCCGTGAAACACTGCAAACGCTGATACGTTATTTCTCGACCCGTCTACGGCAAACGACCGCAACTCATACCGGCCATCTGGCACAGGCGTGAAAAGTCCTTTCATCCACTCCGTGTAAGCCTCAACCGTTTCCACACCCGCAAGGGCTCCGGCTTGTGCAGAAAAGGTTGCATCCGGATGGCAAAACTCTCGGCACACATCCCACCCTTTTCCGGTCTCACAAGCATCGAAGAACTGCTCGGCTCTTTCCTTGATCATGCTCATCTCTGGACTCCTATTCGTCGATTAAAAACCTGATGACACCCTCGGGACAAATCTCGCCGGGCTCTCTGATGACTGCATCAGCGGCTTTGGAATACACCGGGGCTTCGAAGTCTGGTGCAAGCGATCCGGGAATGTCATTCGATGCCGGTCTGTACTCTTCGCCTTCTGCTTCGTTCCTTCGGCCCACCGGTTCTTCTGGTAACGAACCATTCGGTTCCCGGCCGGAGGCGGGCACCTATCTGATCGCCTTTACCCTGCTCTCACCGCCCGGCGAGGTCCCGGAGGGCCGGGCCGGGGTTCGGGTTCAAGCTGAAAGCACCTGCGCATAAGCGCACTCCGAGGCCGCAGCGGGAACCGGGCGTTACTCGATGGGCCCAATCAGGGCGTACCAGGACGGACCACCGCTACCTCTCGGTAGAATTGCCCTTCAGGAGTTCCTGAAAGCGCGAATCGGACCTGATTCCGTCCCAACGCGGATCGATCTTCAGGAGGGGGATCGTTATCCACGACCGTGTGGGATTGTCCAGAAGGAACTTGAGATCTTCCAGAGCAGCGTCGACATCGCCGAGGAGGGCCGAGGTCCAAGCTCGGTTTTCGATCATATCTCCCGCCGCCCACGCGTCCCTTGTCATCGGCAGCATCTCCACGGCCAGGCTCGCGGCTTCTTGGGCCGCATCTGAATTTTCGAGCGCCCCCTGGATTACCCCGAGAGCCCTGAATACCCGTGGGTCTTCAGGCTGCTGAAACTGAATTCTGTCGAGAGCTTCTCGGGCCCTCTCAAGGCGGTCCCTCCCCTCAGGTTCAGATCCGGAGTACAGAAGTGCAAGCCCGGCCAGGAAATCCTTCGATACAAGGTTGTATTGTTCGTCGACCACCTCCTCAAGGGCGTCGGTTCTCCGAAAGGCCTGGACGAACTTCCCTTCGAAGAGGTCGAGATGGTAGAGCGGGATGATGAAGTCAGCCTCCCCAGCCAACCTGGAGCCAGCTTCCAACGTTGTCCGAGCGGCGCGAGTGTCCCCTCTCCAACTCAGGAGAAGGTCTGCCTTTCGAAGGTACCCATCTGGGTAGTCCGGCGAGAGAGCGATCGCTCGGTCGAGAAAGACCAGGGCCTCTTCCCAGGCCCTGGCAGCACGAAAAGTGTTCCCGGTCTCCTCGGCAAGATGGCCGTTGAGGGGATCCGATTCGAAACCAAGCGCCAACAACTTGGCCGCATCGATCAAGTCACCCTGCCGCCTCCGCACCAAGGCGATGATATTCATGAGTTGCGCGTCGCCCGGCAGATCCTCCTGAGCGCGCTGGTAGGACCTTATCGCCGCATCGTAGTCCCTATCGACACGATAACTATAGTAACCTTGTGCCGTGAGCACCTCTGGGTTTTCGGGATCCAGGAGGAGGGCCTGGTCCAAAGCCACCCTCGCCGAATCGAGTCGGGCATCCCGGGCATCGTACCCGTACCAGTGAATTCGTGAGTGTTGGTAGGAGAGTCGTGCCCAGGCAGCAGCGAAGGAGGGATCCAACTCCGTCGCATCCCTGTACATCCCGGCCGCCAACTCCCACGAAATACCCCGGGGGCCACGGGATTGGCTCTCCCCCTGCCGGTTGTACTGATTCCCCCTGAGCCATAGGTCGTGGGCCTCCGAATTAGCGGTCGGGCGAGTCGCCAACCGGGAAAGCTCTGCGGGACTCAATTCGGTTTCGAGGGCACCCGCAATCCTCCGAGCTACCTCTGCCTGAATCGAAAACAGGTCCCCTCGATCCCTTTCGAAAGTACTGCCCCAAAGCTGGCGATCGGTCCCCGCGTCAATGAGCTTCACACTGATCCTCACACGGTTCTCGAAACGGCGGACACTCCCCTCGAGGATGTTGCGGACCCCGAGCTCCTGCGAGATTTCCCGGACGTTCTTGGTCGTATCCCGGTACCCCATCACAGAGGTTCGGGAGATGACCCTGATTCCCACGATCTTCGAGAGTTGGGTGAGGATCTCCTCATGAACTCCGTCGGCAAAGTACGAATTCTCCGGATCGGGGCTGAGGTTTTCCAGCGGAAGGACAGCGATTGACGGTCTGTCTCCTACAGGAAGTCTGGGGCCTTCATTCCGGTCAGGGTTGTCCCCGGTTCCGACGACGGTTAAAGCGAGGCCTCCCACCAGAAGAACTCCAGCCAGAAGCAGTAGCTCCACCCCACCGATCCGTTGTCGCCCCTTTTCTCCATGGTACCAGGCAATAACCAGTTGGACGAAGAAACCAACCAGAAGAAGGATGTGGATCGACCTCTGCATGGAAGGGGAAAGACCCCAAGGCTCGGCCAGCACCTCCAGGACCTGGAATACCAAGAAGGCACCCGCCAGATATGCTAGTCCCCGCTGCACAATCTTGCGCTGTTTCAACCGCTCAAGTAGGGGGGCTCCTGACACAGGCATTCCTCAAGAAAAGGCACGGCGCGCAGCGTCCCGATTGAGCAACCCTCCACGGAGGGACTCCGTTGGAAGCCCAAAAGTGCTGGAGAATCATGATCCGGGAAGATAATCTTCGACACAGAGACCAAAATCAAGGTTTCCCTGCAGGTTGAAGATGGATCGCACTCTCTTCTTGTGGCGGTGGAATGTAGGGGTTCCGAAGCTTCAGCAGGACCCACGCCCGCCCTGGATATGCCTTTCCTCGTTAAATGTCCGGGGGATCGCAATTGGTTCACTGGCAACCAGATGGGGGACTTGGTCCAACTCAGCCGTTCCTGGTCAAAGGCCTCTCGAGTAACGAACCATTCGGTTCCCGGCCGGAGCCGGGCGTCTGCTTGATCGCCTCTATCCTGCTGCTACCGCCCGGCGAGGTCCCGAAGGGCCGGGTCCGCGTTCACCAGGATACTGCCGCTCAAGTCCTCAGCGAAAGCGAGGCCTGCGGCCCGTGCTTGAAGCCAGCGTTACCAGATTGACCGGCGCACGCCCCCAGCCTCTCCAGGCCCCCATCGGTTGCCCCACCGGAACGAAGCTCCCCCCGCGTACGCCGATGCGCTCCCTTCTCCTTCGACCCCCTGCAGTTGGAATGGGCAGAGATCCCAGCCAAGCCGACGATGGCGTTTCCCACTTTTCTTATCCGGGGAGGGGGGAGGGGCGAAGGAAGCCGATGGCTCGGAAGCGAGTGGAGCTTCGGTTGATGCCAGGAGCTTGAGATGGTTCGCGACGGGCTTCTGGTAACGAACCATTCGGTTCAGGATCGGAGCCGGGCATCCGGATAACCAGGATCATCCACCTGCTTCTATCCGGCGAGATCCCGGAGGGCCGCGCCGATGATCCCCGATAGGCCAACGGAGATCGGCCCCAATCCGAGGCGCGAGCTTGAACCGGGCGTTACAAAGAAGTCCGTATCAAAAGGGGCTTTAACCTAAGAGGCTCCGCCTAAGCCGACTTTGCCTCTTTCTTCTTCCGCCGCCGAAAGGGCCGGATGTTGGCCAACTCGGCCTTCCCATCTCGCTGTGCAAAGAAGAGATCCCACCTGAGCTGGTGGTTCATCCAAAATGCCGCCGTGGTCCCGAAGAACTTCGAAAGGCGAAGCGCCGTGTCGGGTGTGAGATTGCGGCGGCCGTTCACCAGGCTATTCACTCGCTGGAAGGGAACGCCAATGCGCTCTGCCAACTCGGACTGCGTCATCCCCAGAGGCTCAAGGAACTCCTCCCGGAGCATTTCCCCCGGATGGGTCGGTGCGCGGTGCGTAGGAACCCGGACCATAGCTAACTCAACTCTCTGCCCTAAGGATGATAGTCCACAATCTCTGCGTCTCGGACGCCGCCCTCCGTCCATCGAAAACAGATCCGGTACTGTCGGTTGATCCGGATACTGTGCTGCCCCGCTCGGTCTTTCCGCAGTGCCTCTAGATGGTTGCTAGGCGGGATCCGAAGATCCTCGATGGTGTCGGCGTCGTCGAGAACGAACAACTTGGCCCGAGCTCGACGTTGGAGGTCAGGAGGACAGACCTTCCGTGCGGCCTTGGAGTCCTTTCCGTTGAAGACATCCTCGGTGCCTTTGTCTCGGAAGGTCAGGATCATGTTAGCATGATAGCACGGCTAGTGTGCTATAACAAGGGAGATATAAACTCTCATTCCAATGGGATGACGATTGAGCGGGGGCGCTCTCCAGGCAGGAGGTCTGAGCTTGTGAAGGACTTCTTGTAACGAACCATTCGGTTCCCGGCCGGAGCCGAGCGCCTGCCTGATCGCCCCTATCCTGCACTCACCGCCCGGCGAGGTCCCGGAGGGCCGGGCCCGTGGTATTCAGGATACTGCCTCATGAGTTCAGAGCGAAAGCGAACTCTGAGGGCCCGAGCGGGAAACCGATCCTATGAAAAAGGGAAACCTCCGAGGGGGGGCGCACAAGTTTGTGGCGTGCGTCCCGTTTCCGGGAGCACAAAATCTTGTCGTGCTACCCACAGCCCTCGGAGGCCCCCATGTCCTATTTCGCCGGTATCGACC
>JBDHGR010000301.1:0-6177 GCA_039589815.1 Gemmatimonadota bacterium
CGACCCTGAGCATAGTGCATAGCCATGCCTTTCGATCCAGGTGAAAGGGCATTTTACCTCGGGGGTCTTTGAACCTCACGGTTGGAGAAAACAGCCTGTTCCCTCACGGAATCCGGCGGCTTTTGGTTTTTTTCCTCGTTCCGCTCCTTCCGGTCTGTCCCGGTTCCTGTGCCACCGGTGGGCTTTCGGTCATCGGAGGAGCCGAACCGGACGGCACGCATACGGTCATGGGGAGAGCGTTCTTTCAAGGCGGGGTCAGGATTCTGCTGGACGCCCGGACGCACGAGGGAAGGACCTCCGGCACGGCCGAACACTCAGGGTCCAGGTGGGGGGCGAGAGCACCTTTCGGCTGATCGTGGATATCCGCTGCATGGGAGTGTTCACTGGAGGAAACGTAGCCGTCGCCACCGGCCCCATCGCCGAGATCGATGGGGATCAGCGAGGAGTCACCTCTGTCAGGGATTGGTGGGTAATTCAGGAGGAGGAGGGCGGGCAAGATGGTGATCGAGTCCTTTCGGGAAAGGAGACCCAGGGAAGGGCTCTGACTTTAGGTCGTCGCGGTCCAAACAGCGGAGCTACCTTGAGACTCGTGGACGGGAACCTCTCGATCCTCTCCAATGGGAAGGAATGCATCTCCCTTGGCCCCGGTCTTAGCCTGTTCCGGGATCAGGTGTAACCCTGGGCGCCGATGACGGATTCCCCGGAGTCATGTCCACCTTCCCGCTGCCATCCTCTTGTCGTCTCCAGATCCTCACTTACGTACCGGACACCACGCTGGGAGCTGAATGGAGCGTGCCACACCGAATTCGCCTGAAGGGGTTTCGATGGCTACCGATCCCTCCAAGGGACGATGCCGGTTCCGGATAGTATTGACCCTGGACTCCTGGTCCAAGGAGGTTTCGTTTTCAGCTACCTTTCTGGATGACCCGTGAGGTGCCGGGCGCTGCCGGGTCAGTCTCCCATGTTCCTCTGACCTCATGAGCCAGAGCCCCAGACCGGAGGAGGGATCAAGTGGGGAGTTGGTACAGGATTTCTATTCTTGTCGCGGGAATGGGGTCGAGTCTCCTCGCTCCTACGACCTCCACCTTGGCACAGGAACCGGGCACCGTTCGGGGAACGGTCACGGATGCTCTATCGGGCCGACCCCTGGAGTCGGCTCAGGTATTCCTGCCGTCGTTGCAGCTGGCGGTCCTGACCAATCCTGAGGGTCGCTTCGTGATTCCCGGGGTTCCCCAAGGCAGCTATGAACTGAGAGTTGAACTCGTCGGTTACAACCCAGGTACGCTGAATCTGACGGTGGTGGTGGGATCATCGGTGGAGGTCAACTTCGAGTTGAATAGCACCGCCTTTGGGCTCCAGGAGGTGGTCAAGACGGGCCTAGCCGGCGAAACCCCTCGGATCGAGCTGCCACTCACTGTGGAGAGACTGGCTTCCGAGGATTTCTTTGTCCCTTCACCATCGGTAGAAGGACTCATTACCGGAAAGGTGCCGGGTGCCAAAGTCGTGAGAGGGTCTGGCCAGCCGGGTTCCGTTGGGAGGATCCTTCTCCGCGGACCGACCACCATCACAGGTACCCAGGATCCTCTCTTTATCGTTGACGGGATCATCACCGACAACACGTTGGCCGACATCGGCTCTTTGGACGTGGAGTCCATCGAGATCGTAAAGGGGGCTGCAGCTGCATCCCTTTACGGATCCAGGGCTCAGAACGGTGTGGTACAGATCAGCACCAAACGGGGACAGAACCTGGGTGTCGACCAGAGCCGATTCGTTATCCGGTCGGAGTATGGAAGACAGTCCATTGGGGGGAGCTTTCCCAAGACTCGGGCCCATTGGTTCGAGACGAACGCCAGCGGTGACATTCTGGACGTTGAGGGCAACATCGTTCGTGATGTGCTCACTCATAAGGAAACCACGGGAAACGACCTTGCTGAAACCAGGTTCCACGACAAAGAGTACCCGGCCTACATCCCCTTGTACGATCACTTCCGTCAGCTGTTCGGCCCTGGGCGATACGTGTCCCAGCATGTCGCCTTGGAGGGTCGGACCGAGTCGACGAACTACCGCGCTTCCTTCACCTACCAGGACGAGCAAGGTGTCATTCCGGCCTTCAACACTGGGAACCAGGTCAAGGGCTTCCGGCTGAATCTCGATCATTCGGTTCGGAAAAACCTGATGGTAGGGCTAAGCGCCTACTACGCCGAGATTGACCGGGAGGACCCGGGGGGAAGCCCGTTCCACGCTCTGGCACACCAGAGTCCGATTGCGGACCTGTTACGGCGGGACCCTGCCACCGCAGGGCTCCCGCATTGCCCCAAACAGGGTTGTCTTGTGAACCTGCCCGGTTCGTTCACTCGGGAAGAGAATCCTCTTTATTCCCTGGAACTTATTGATCGAACCGGGCACCGGAACCGATTCCTGGGTAGCGCCAACATGGTGTGGTCTCCCCTGCCCTGGTTCGGGCTGGAGGGGAATTTCGGTTTGGACCGTTCGGACTTCCTCCAGTCTGAAATCACACCCGATGGGTACGTAACCGAGGAGGGAACCGACCAGGGGACGATCTACAAGTCCCAAAGTAGCTCCAGTGACGTCAACGCCTCTATCACGGCGGCTTTCGACAAGGTTTTCGGGGAAATCAGGGCTCGCACACGTCTCCGGTACCTGGTGGAAGACCAGCACTCGGAGTTCTTTGATGTACGGGGCGCCAGGACTAAGGCTCCTGGCGTTCCGGTGCTGGACAACACGGCGTTCTACGGAGGGGATTCTTCCATCGAGGACGTCCGATCCGAGGGTTACTCCTTCATAACCGCTCTCGACTTCAGGGGAAGGTACATGGGTGACTTCCTCGTTCGACGGGACGGTTCTTCCCTCTTCGGTTCCAACGAACGATGGCAGACGTATTTCAGGGCCTCCGCGGCTTGGCGTCTGTCTCAGGAAGACTGGTGGCCGTTCGAAGATATCGGCGAGTTCAAGCTGAAGTACTCCATCGGTACCGCCGGCGGCCGACCGCAGTTTTCAGCCCAGTACGAGACCTACAGCGTCTCCGGTTCCGGAGTATTCCGTGACGTGCTCGGGAACAGAAATCTCAAGCCGGAACGGACGACGGAGCAGGAAGTGGGGGTTGAGTTGGTGCTCTTCGACGAGATCATTGCCGGCGCCCTGTACGCAAGCAGAACCACGGAAGACCAGCTCGTCCTTCGCCCTCTCTCTTCCCCGGCTGGGTTTACCAGCCAATGGGCGAACGCGGGTTCCGTTGTGGGGAATACCATCGAGGTATTTCTAGCAAAAGTGCTTATTGACCGGCCGGATGTGACTTGGACCAGCCGAATGAATTTCGACCGAACCAGGCAGGAGATCTCCTCGCTGGGAATTCCTCCCTACCGGTCGGGATACTTCCACGTCCGGGAGGGGGAAGTTTTGGGGACGTTTTATGGTACCCTGTGGGCCTCCAGGTGCCGCCACCTTCCCGCCGGCACAGACTGTTCCCAATTCAAGGTAAATGATGACGGCTTGTTGGTGTGGGTCGGACCCGACAATAGGTACAAAGATGGCTTGACCAAGGATCTGTGGTTCACAGCCACCGACCTCATGGCCGAAAATGGGGAAGTCACGACCTACCAGTGGGGGCTGCCTTTTCCGGCCACTGGAGTGGACTACCGGGGGAATCAGACGAGTCTCCTGGAACTGGGGAATACCACTCCCGACTTTAATCTTGGCTGGAGCAACACCCTCCGGTGGAAAAGCCTGACCTTCTTTGCGTTGTTCGACGGCGAGTTCGGTGCGGACGTGTACAACCGGACCCGGGCCTTTAGCTATCGGGATGAGGTCTCTGGCGATCAGGACCAGTCCGGCAAGCCGGATGGGCTGAAGAAACCCATTTCGTACTACCAGGTGCTCTATAACCTCGGCGAGAACAGTTCGTGGTTTGTGGAAGACGGGACCTTCGTGAAGCTCCGTGAAGTCGCGCTGCGGCTCAGCGTCAATCCGGACAGAGTTCGGAGTTGGTTCGATGGGCTCCTGGATCTCGAGGCCCTCTCGTTCAGTCTTTCTGGCCGAAACCTCTTCACATGGACGGACTATCAGGGCTACGACCCGGAAGTGGGAAATGGATCCGGCGGTTCGGATGCCGTCGGCCGGGTGGACGAAGTCGGATACCCGAACTTCCGTTCGATCAGTGTCAGCCTGGAAGCGATTTTTTAGGGGGGGTGAACAATGAGAGTATCCAGGGTTCTCGTGCTCACCGGCCTGCTGGGTATGGTTGGGAATGCCTGCAAGGATCTGACGGTCACGAACCTCAACGAACCTGATCGGGAGCGGGCGATCCGGACCCCTGCGGACGTGGAGGCCCTAATCAGTGGAGCCTTTTATGGCTGGTATCTCGTCTATCACCGGTACCATCCCAACGCCGCTCTGAGTGTGGCGGCCGATGCTCACAGCTCCTCATGGGCAAATTGGGGTATGATGGATTCGAGCTGGGAACCGCGGGTAGCATTCGACAACGAACCGGAGTACGCCTATTCCGAGCTTTCCGAATCTCCCTGGCGGGAATCCTACGGGTCCCTGACCACCGTTAGAGATGGGCTGGCCGCAATAGCGGACGGGGTCGTCATCAAGGAAGGCGGGGTGGACGTCACTCAGCGGGCCATCGCTTTTGGGAAGTTCGTCCAGGCCCAGTCTCTGGCCAATATCGCCATGCTCTTCGACCAGGGGTTCATCGTCGATGAGACCAGCGACCTCGCTTCCCTGGGAATAGTGCCGTCCGGCGAGGTTTGGTCCGCGGCGCTGGAGAAGTACTCCGAGGTGATCCAGGTCGCCTCGAGCAACACATTCACCATTCCAGCGGCATGGGTGGGTTTCAACCGGGAATGGACCCAGGACGACCTGGTCGCCTTCACCAAGGCATATCGGGCACGGCACACCCTGAATATGGCTCGTAACCAGGCGGAGCGGGGGGCCATCGACTGGGACGCAGTACTCTCGGACCTCTCCGAGGATCTGCCCTTCGACTTCGGGACCTACGACGATGGCCCCAACTGGGGCTCTCACGGTCAAAAACTCCTGGCATGCTGCAGCCCTCTGTGGGCTCGGATTGACAACCGTACCATCGGGCCTGCTGATGTGAGCGGGGCTTGGGAGGTATGGATCAATGCTCCCCCGGAGGAGAAGGAACCCTTCAACGTGGTGACTCCGGATTCCAGAATTACACAACCTCTGCAGCCCACTACCGACGGGAAATACATTCGGTATCTCGGTGACAGTCCCTTCCCGGTTTTTCGTGGGGTTTACCATTGGTCCAACTACATGTATTCCGAGTGGGAGCCGTACTTTGATGCCGGGCTTGTCGGGTATTATCCCGATTTGACCCAGAAGGAAGTGGACTTCATTCGAGCGGAGGCTTGGTTTAGGACCGCCCAGGTGGACAAGGCCCGGGAGATCGTTAACCGATACAGGGCTAATGGCGACCTTCCTCCCTTCAGCGCGGAGATCAATCCCGATGGCCCCGATTCGTGTGTCCCGCAAATGCCCGACGGCTCCTGCGGCGGCTTATGGGAAGCCTTCAAGTACGAGAAACGCATCGAACTCTTCCATTATGGTATGGCCCAGGAGTTTTTCGATGACAGGGGCTGGGGGGACCTTGTAGAGGGAACATTCCTTGAGCTCCCGGTGCCCGGAAGCGAGCTCCTTCTCTTGCTGATGGACATCTATTCCTTTGGCGGAAATGCTGGCAACGGAGCCCCCGGTGGAGGGGTCACACCCGATTTCCTCGTCGACATCAGTCCTGAAGCCCTTGGCCTCAAGCGGCACATCCTCGAGGTCAGGAGGGGGTTGGGGAGGAAACACGAGGACCGTTCGGAGGTGGTAGGGAAGGAAGAACCCCACGAGGAGGCCCAGCTTGCCAGGTGAGCTGAAGAAGAAACCGAGCTTGGGGATGTCGTTGATCCCCGTTGTCGTCCTGATCATAGCTCTCTTCTACACCATCGTGGTCCTGGAGGGATCGGGTCATATCCCCCTGATCTTCGGCGCAACGGTCGCTGCCCTTATTGCCCTCACTTCTCTCGGCATGCGCTGGGAGGACGTCCAAAAAGGATTAACGGGGGGGATCATCACCGCCCTGCCTGCCATCCTGATCCTCATCGTCGTTGGCCTCTTGATCGGCGTCTGGATCGCCAGCGGTGT
>JBDHGR010000302.1:0-8911 GCA_039589815.1 Gemmatimonadota bacterium
TCCAGATCCGAACGGAGAAGCTAAAGAGTTTCTTCGCGGTTCTGGGCGTAATTATCGGCGTAATGTTCCTGATTATCGTGGTCGGCGTCGTAGAGGGAATGGACCGCTACATCAAGGAGGACTTTGCAGACCGAATTTTTGGCCTCAACACTGTCACCGTGAGGCGCAGGCCTTCCATCAGTTTGGAGATCTTCATCCAAGGTGAACAGTGGCGGGAGTGGTCCCGCCGCCGACTCCTGGACCTCGACGATTATGCCATGATCCGGGACGGGATCACCGTTCCGGCGAGAATTGGGGTGCAGAGCACCTCTCGGTCGCAGGTCGAAGGTGATAACGGAAGATCTGTGGAGAACGTCGTCCTGATCGGAGCCTCCCCTGAGATCCTCCGCATCAGGAAGCTGGAAGTCGAACGCGGCCGTGCTTTCTCTGACCAGGAAGCTGCGAGGGGAATTCCGGTCATCATCCTGGGTAAGAGCACCGCCGAAACCCTGTTCGAAAGTCTCAACCCGATCGGGCGTACGGTTCGTATCCGCGGCTTCCCGTTTCGGGTCATCGGCGTCCTGGAAGAACAGGGCTCGATTCTGGGAATATCCTCGGACAACCGTGCTATCGCCCCTGCGAGCTCTCCCATCGCCCGGGTCGTTGCCCCCAGAGGCTCTGTGGACGAGATCGTTGTCCAAACCCTGGAAGCCAGCGATCTCGGGGAAGCCATCCTCGAGACCGAAGCTCTCATGCGGGTCAAGAATCGGATTCGCCCCACGGAGCCCAACGACTTCGAGTTGGAAACGGCAGAGGATTCCTTGGGGTTTTGGGACCGTATCTCGGAGATTCTCTTCCTGGCGCTCCCGGGCCTCGTAGGAATCTCCCTGGTGGTTGGTGGAATCGTCATCATGAACATCATGCTCATGTCCGTCATGGAGCGTACCCGGGAGATCGGCGTCCGAAAGGCCATAGGGGCCCGTAGGAGAGACATCGTCGTTCAGGTCCTCATCGAATCCGCGACCCTCTCGGTAGTGGGGGCCGGTTCAGGGGTTCTTGCGGGAATCGCCCTGACCGGGCTCGTTCGGGCGGTATCACCGATGAACGCGACCGTAGGACCCCTTTGGATCTCTCTCGGTGTGTTCCTGGGAGTGGCGGTGGGCTTGGCTGCGGGCGTATACCCAGCAGCCCGAGCAGCCCGACTTAATCCTGTCGACGCGCTCCGACATGAATAACGCGGGTGGGGCCCCAAGCCCGATGGGCACCGTGGGCGAGGGATTCTGGATCGCCCTTGGCACCATGCGGGCTAACAAAGTCCGGACGGGACTGACCGTTCTGGGGGTGGCCATCGGAGTATCGGTGGTCGTGACCATGGCAGCCCTCGTCACCGGTATCCGATCCAGCCTGACGGAGGCCTTCGAGGCCTCAGGGCCACAGAACTTCGTCGTAACCCGATTCGATATGTCCGAGGTCCGGGAGATGTTTGGGGGGTCGGGACGCCTTCCCTGGTGGAACAAGCCTAAAATCACCCCCCTGGAGGTCCAGAGGATCGCCGAGCTCCCGGGTGTGGAGGAGGCCATCATCGATTTTGACATGACCATCACCATCTCCGCCCAGGGAAGACGGGTTGCCGACGTCCAGGGCAGCGCGAACACGGCTGGATGGCCTGGTTACACTATCGGGGACTTCGTCGCCGGCCGTAATTTCATCCCATCCGAGGTGGAACACTCCAGACCTGTCATTGTCATCTCCCAAGGGTTGGCCAGGGAGCTATTCGGACAAATCGACCCCATCGGAAAGAGCTTGAGGGTTTCGGAGGGTGGAAGATCACCCGAGAGGTTCTCGGTCGTAGGGGTGTACGAAATCGGAGAGAACATCTTTTCAGAGGCAGCACAGTATTTCGCCATCCTTCCGTACACAGCCGTTTTGAAGGAACTGAAGGCAAGTGACGAGATGCTGGCAGTTCTGGTTGTGCCCGAAGAGCGGATCCTCCCAGCCGAGGTCCAGGACCAGGTCATCGGTCTTCTCCGAACCATGCGGGGTTTAGGGCCCAGGGAAGAAAACAACTTCGCCATCATCCGATCGTCGGAGATGTTGGATTCCCTCAACCAGCTTACCGGCGTTTTCTTCGTCGTAATGGTGGCACTCTCTTCTGTCGGCCTGATGGTGGGCGGGGTGGGGGTTATTGGAATCATGTTGATCTCGGTGACCGAACGAACCAGGGAGATCGGGGTTCGAAAAGCGGTCGGAGCAACCCGCCGGGAAATCCTCTGGCAGTTTCTGGTGGAGGCCGGTGTATTGACGCTGACAGGAGCGGTTGCGGGACTGATCCTGGGCGGTGGGATGGCCTACCTTGCGGAAGCCGCGACGCCCATTCCCGCAGCCATCCCCTTCTGGTCTGTTGCCGCCGGCTTGGCCATGGCTCTTCTTACGGGCATGCTCTTCGGGTTGCTCCCGGCCATCCGAGCCTCCAGACTGGAGCCGGTGGACGCCCTCCGATACGAGTAAGGCGGCCTCCATCGATCGTTCCTCCAGCTCCGAAAAACTCATGGAACCATTGGACCTCCTTGTCGTCGTAGCACACCCCGACGACGCCGAGCTACTCTGCGGCGGATCTCTCCTTCTCAGCAGTGATCGGGGGGAACGAACGGGAATCCTCGATCTGACCCGCGGGGAGACCGGGAGTCATGGCTCCGCAGAAACCAGGGCCCGGGAGGCTGAGGCGGCATCCAAAATCTTGGGCCTGGCCATCCGCAGGAATGCCGGCCTCCCCGATGCCCAACTCCAGAATACCCTGGAGGCCAGGGCTGAGGTGGTGGAACATCTCATGGAGCTTCGGCCACGAGTCGTCGTCACTCACTGGCTCCAGGGCCGCCACCCGGACCACCGGGCGGCAGCGGAGTTGGTGTACGATGCGGCCTATCTGTCCGGCCTGAAGAACTACCCGGCCGCCGGCGCTCCATATCGGCCTTTTAAGGTGGTCCACGCCCTTTCTTTCCGGGAAGAACCTCAAAAGCCCACTTTCGTCTTGGATATTTCCGACCAGATCGAGCGGAAGCTGGAAGCCATCGCCGCCTATAGCTCCCAGTTTGGTGGGGCCGTCCAGGCTGGGGAGATCTTTCCCGGGGGAGGAAGGGCCCTCGAAGACCAAATCAGGGCCCACGCGGCCAAGGTGGGATCCCTCGTCCGGGTGGAGTACGGGGAGCCCTTCTGGACCCGGGAAACGGTCCAGATGCCCTCACTGGGTGCTCTATCCGTGTCCACCTTTTAAGAGCCGGTGCCCTTGGCTTTGGTGCCCATGGGATGGAGGTGGCCGTGAGCCGAATCCTGGTAGCCATGTCCGGAGGAGTGGACTCATCCGTGTCCGCAGCTCTTCTGGTGGAAGCGGGCCACGAGGTAGTCGGGGCCACACTGCGGACTTTCTGTTACTCCGGGGAGCCCTCACATGCGAAGAGCTGCTGCGGTCTGGAAGGCGTGAGCGATGCCAAATCCGTAGCCAGGATGTTGGATATTCCTCATTCCGTCTTCGACGTGGAGGAGGAGTTTACTCGGGACGTCATCGACGACTTCGTTTCGGAATATGCGAACGGGAGGACCCCGAACCCCTGCGTCCGCTGCAACTCCTTTACGAAGTTCGGCGACCTCCTGAAACGGGCCCGGGACATGGGTGCAGACGGGATAGCCACGGGTCACTACGTACGGATCGAGTTGGACCCCGGTTATGGCCCGGTCCTCCTTCGAGGCGCGGACAAGGCCAAAGACCAGGCCTACTTCCTCTGGGGCTTGCCCAGAGAAACTCTCCCCTTCCTCCACTTCCCCCTGGGGGAGATGACCAAGGCCCAGGTCCGGTCCCTGGCCCGAGAACGGGAGTTAATCACGGCCGAAAAAGCTGAGTCTCAGGAGATCTGCTTCGTTCCTACAGGGGACTACCGAGACCTCCTTCGAAGCCGCCTCGACTCGGCACACCCTGCGTTTCAGCCGGGCGCCATCGTGACCACGGAAGGCCGGGCGGTCGGAAGCCATGAAGGGTATGCCGGCTTCACGGTGGGGCAAAGGAAGGGCCTGCCCGGAGGGTTCCCCGAAGCCATGTTCGTGGTGGAGATCAGGCCGGATACCCGGGAAGTGGTCTTGTGGCCCAAAGACCACATGTGGGCCCGTAGCGTGGAACTGACCGGCCTGAACTGGTTGACGAATCCACCGGAGACGGGAGAAGAGGTCCACGTGCAGCTGAGACACAGGGCCAAAGCGAACAAGGCGCGGGTCGAACGAGTCCGGGCCGGAAAGGTGAGATTGGATTTGGCCGAAGCCCAGTTCGCGGTCACCCCGGGCCAGTCGGGGGTGCTCTTCTCCGGCGACCGAGTCCTGGGGGGCGGGCTGATCGCCGGAACCGGCTGAGGGGGATCAGTATTTGAGCTCGGCTTGTGAGGCCAAAGCCTCCATCAGCCGCTGACCCTCCGAGGAGAGGTCGTCCGGAACTTCCAACCGGACCTCGACGTAGAGGTCCCCGATCCGTCCTCCCTTTTCCACTCCCTGACCCCGAATCCGAAACCGGGTACCGGTTTGTGTCCCAGGGGGAATCCGGAGGACGACCTTCTTCCCGTCGAGGGTACGGACACGGATCTTCGACCCCAAGGAGGCTTGGGCGATGTTGATTGGAACGGTCACTTCCAGATCCAGGCCGTCCCGCCGGAAGAACCGGTGAGGTTTGACCTTGAACGTGATGTCGAGATCACCGGGTATGCCCCCAGCCGATCCTCGCTCGCCCTGACCCGTCAGGCGCACCTTCGAGCCACTCTCCACACCCTTCGGGACCGTCACCTGGATCTTTCGATTCTGCCGAACCATCCCACTTCCATCACATGGGTCACAGGGCTTTTCGGGGATGGTGCCTCGGCCCATGCACGCCGGGCAGGGGCGTTTCACCGCGAACCCCCCCTGGCCGAAGGATACATGTCCTGAGCCCTTACACTCGGAGCAACTCTTGGAGGAGGTTCCCGGTGCGGCCCCGGATCCACCACAGGCGGCGCACTCTTCGGTGATGGGGACGTTGATGCCGATCCGGCCCCCCCGAATGCTGGTCTCGAAGGCCACTTCAACCAGGTACTCGACATTCCGGCCCTTCAACGGACCGGTTCGCCCCTTGGGGGGTTCCTTTTTCCCACGGTCGAAGATGGTGCTGAAAAGGTCTGAAATCCCCCCCCCAAAACCGGAGAGGTCATCGAAGGAGAACCCGCCTCCCGGCTGCGTGCCTCCATATCCCTGGCCGGGGCCACCCCTGGAAAACGGACCCCTCCCGCCCGACCCACCCAGGCCGAAGGCCCCGAGACGCTTCATCTGATCGTATTGCTTGCGCTTCTTCTCGTCGGATAGAACCGAATAAGCCTCACCGATCTCCTTGAAGCGCTCAGACGCTCTCGGATTCCCCGGGTTGGCATCGGGATGATACTGCTTGGCAAGCTTTCTGTAGGCCTTCTTGATCTCCGCCTGGGGCGCCTTTTCTTTTACCCCGAGGATCTCATAGAAGTCTTTGGTCGGTGTCGTCATTCAGCCTTCTCGCGAGTTCTCCCCAGGGGGAGATCTAGTCGTCGTCCTTGTATACGCTCACCCGGGCCGGGCGCACCAGCTGGTCTTTGAACATGTAACCTTTCAGGAAGACCTGGTGCACGGTTTCATCCTGCCCTTCGTCCCCGGTGGGCACCCTCATCATGGCTTCCATGGTGTTCGGGTCAAACCGCTCACCCTCGGGATTCAGGACTTCCAAACCCGCTTCGGTGAGGGCTTTGAGGATATTCCTCTCCACCAGGTCGACTCCCTCGATCAGTTCTCGAAATCGGCGGCGAGGCGAAGGTGTTGATCCCTCAAACGGTTCAGCTCCGACTGAACGGCGTCCAGTTCAGACACCCCGTCTTCGGATGTCTCTGCCTCGGAAGCCTCCTCTTCCCCAGTTCCGAGGGTATCGGCGCCGTCCACAGCCTCTTCTTCGCCTTCGACACCCTCCGCGGCTTCGGTCGGGCCGTTGGCATCCTCGGCGGCCCCCTCTTGATCGAGGGCTTCATCTTCCTGTGCGGAGTCCTCACCCTCGCCGGTGGCGACGATCTCTTCGGCTCCAAGCCCCTCGCCAGTATTTGATTCTTCTCTCGTCATAGTCCTTTTACGAGCCAAGCCCTTCTCAGATTCAGGTAATCCCCCCATCAGGGAGTGTTTAGCGGTCAGTGACAATCTGGCCCGCCAACCAATCTATCACCATTCGGTAGACCTCATGACGGCCGACATCGTTCAGGGGCTCATGTTGGCGCCCCTCTAGAATCTCCACCCGTGTCTCTGTTCCCACAATTCCCCGGGCGAAAGCCACCGTGACGGGGCTCCTGACGACCCTGTCCTCCGCCGGTACGAGGAAGAGAGCGGGAAGGTCCGCTGGCATCCTGGAAATCCAAGCCCTTCTCTGTTCCCGCTCTGCTTCTCGAAAGAAGCGTCCCGTGATCCGGGTATGAATGAGCGGATCGTCCCGCCAGGCTTGGATCATCTCCGGGTCGCGGGTCAGGCGTTCGGGGCTCACCCCCGCGGGCATGGGAACCGTGGGCAACGCCACCCCGAGGAATCGGCCGAGCTTTCGGACCCAGTTTGGGAGAGCGGTGGCCAACCAGGGAGCGGAAATCACGGCTCCCTGGAAGGGACCCTTGAAAACCTGGAGCCTTCGGATGCAGATCAACCCCCCGAGGGAATGGCCCATGAGAAACCGTGGCAATTCCCCCGGTACCTGACGTGCCATCTCGTCCTCCATGCCCAGGAGGTCTTCCAGGAACCGCGGGAAGGCATCCACGTCCCCCCGGGGGCCGGGCGAACGGCCGTGGCCCCGAAGATCGAAGGAAAAGACTGTGGTGCCTTCCTCGGCAAGGGCCTTCGCAAAGCTCCCATAGCGGCCCGAGTGCTCTCCAAGGCCGTGGACGAGGAGGACGGAACCCTTTGGATCCGGGGCTTCCCAGAGACGCCAAGCCAGCTCGATCCCCTGAGCACCCAACCCCTTCCCCTCCCTGTAGAGCTCCATCACGCCTCCCTGCCTTCCAGCAGCCGCAGAAGAAGGCCCAGCGTGGCGTGGGCAGCTCTTTCTCTCACAGCCTCCCGATCCCCCAAGAAGAGCTCCCTTCGCACCACAGTCCGCCCGCCGACGGTGGCAGCATAAAAGACCGTTCCCACCGGCTTCTCCGGCGAACCACCTCCGGGACCGGCGACGCCAGTCACCCCTAGGCCTGCTGACGCATGGAGCTTCTGGACCACGCCGAGCGCCATGGCGCGGGCCACATCCTCACTGACCACGCCGTGCTGTCGAACCAGAGCCTCATCTACACCCAGGACCCCTTCCTTCACATCATTGGCGTAGGCCACCACACCCCCGAGGAAGTAACCCGAGGACCCCGGAACGTCCGTAAGGCGCTTCGAAATGAGACCTCCCGTGCAGCTTTCTGCCACGGCCAATGTATTCCCGCTCCGCCGAAGGGCCGCCCCCACGGCTTCAGCCAGATCGCCACTCTCAGCCTCGAATCGGTATCGCGATAGGACCGGCTCCAAGATCTCTTCGAATTCTCCGAGCCTGGCGGCTGCGCCACCAACTTCCTCATCTTCCCAGGCAGTCAAACGGAGGCGAACCCCCACCTGGTCAGGAAGGTAGGCCAAAGATACCCCCTTGGCGTCGTCGGGTATGATGCCCTGAAGCTCGGCCATCAGGATCGACTCCGGCACACCGAAGGTGTGGATCACCTTATGGACGGCAGGGCGGAGGCGCCCCGAGAACCTTCCCTCCAGGTAAGGTTTGACACCGTCTTCGAAGATCCCCTTCATCTCCCGGGGAACCCCTGGCAGGAGAACGCATATCCCTCCTCCCACCTCTTCCAGGATCATTCCCGGTGCAGCCCCATGGGGGTTTCGGAGTACCCTCCCACCCTCCGGCACCATGGCCATGGACCGGCTCCTCTTCGGGAGGTCCCCGAATCCCCTTGTTCGAAATCGGGCCTGGAGGCCTTTGAGAAGGTCGGGGTCCGGAGAAAGGGTTCTGCCCAGGAGGCCTGCCACGGCCTCCCGAGTGAGATCATCGGGGGTGGGGCCCAAGCCACCGGTCACCAGTACCAGATCCGCCGCATCGAGGGCCCCACGGACAACCTGACGGATCTCCTCTTCAACATCCCCCACTACCCATCGGCCAAGGACCCGCATTCCGATGAACGAAAGCTCCCTGGACAACCAAAACCCGTTGGTGTCCACCGTCTGGCCGAAGAGGAGTTCGTCTCCGACACTTACAACCGAAACAACGGGAGATGGAAGAGGATCGGTCCCGCCGGTCAACGCTTGACTCCGACCAGAGATCGATAGCTCCAGAAATAGTCGGCCATGGAGTAGACGGTAAGCAAGACAGCCACCGAGAGGGTGATGCCTATCCAAGCTCCGTGTAGGCCCCGCCAGAAGCCCCAGAGTGACCCGTGCCAGTCACGGTCCAGGGAGAGCATCCGAAGGGGATACCAGAGGAGGACTCCACCACTGAAGAGGTTCTGGCTGAGAGCCTTCCATTTCCCGGATTTCCCCGCCGAGATCACCACCCCCTTGCTGGCCGCCCAAGCCCGGAAGAGGGTTATCGCCAATTCCCGCCCGAAAACGAGAAGGACCACCCAGAGAGGGAGAGCTCCCCACCACGGAAGAGGACCGATTTCTCCTGGCCCGTTGGACAGGATGAAGATCGGAATCACCGTAGCGGCCAGGAGGAGTTTGTCTGCCAGGGGGTCCAGGAGTTTGCCCAGATCCGTCACAAGGCCGTGCTTTCGGGCCAGATACCCATCCCACAGGTCACTCAGGGCAGCCGCCAGGAAGAGGAGGAAAGAGATGAGCCGGGCCGTGACGGAGGGAAGGAGGATGAGGCCGAACACCGCCGGGCAGGCCAGGATGC
>JBDHGR010000303.1:0-5785 GCA_039589815.1 Gemmatimonadota bacterium
TGCAAGGGCTTCTTTCCGGAGAGAGCACTTGAACTGGCAAACGAGGGCTTGGGGGTTGCTGCCGACCTCGGGCTCCGAGAGCGCGTTCACCAACTCCACAGGTTGAGAGATTCGCTCATTTAGCCAGACTAGTGATAATGCTCGGTACCGCCGATGAGGCCCGCCGTTGAGCTGCTATCCCGCGGTGAACAATGGAACCCTATGAGGTCTTCGGGAGGAGAGCCTATTTGGCTGTCAGCGTTTTAATTGAATGTGGACTCGACGAGTCCCTCCCAGCCTCCTCCGCCTCCGTTTTCTGTAAAATAATCTCGGCCTGGTGCGCCTCAAGGACATCACCAGAGATCGAAGCCTTCACCACCTCTAGGTCGAATTGGCTGCCGCTATAAATCACCAACTGTTCTCTCACCTGCTCCAAAGTTAGGGCTCGGCGGTAAGACCGATCAGAGAGCATGGCGTCAATCGCATCGCATACTTTGATTATCCTCGCTCCAAGCGGGATCTGATCACCTCTCAGCTTGTCCGGATAACCCTTCCCGTCCACCCGCTCGTGGTGACCCCTGACGGCAGCAATTACCTCAGGGGAGAAGGACGACAGTTGTTCTAGAACCTCCACACCCTTCAACACATGGGACTGGATGATTTCTCGCTCTTCCGGTGAAAGTCCAGAAGGTTTGGACAGAATCTCTGTATAGGTGGACTCAATTTTTCCGATGTCATGGAGCATTGCCGCTCTCTCGACGTCCTTTTGCTTTCGGAGAGCAAGACCCATTGCATCAGCTATCCGCATGGCAAGTGATGCCACCCTTAGAGAATGGCCTGAGGTATACGGATCCCGGGTTTCTATTGCTTTTACTAGAGCCGTGAGAAGATCGCTGTTGGCCCTCTCCAATTCGAGGATTCGGAGGTAGGCCTGCCGAATGAAAAGGAGCGGGAGAACGATGACGAACAGCCCGGGCACTCCGAGCTGAAGATAAAGAATCGCCACGGCGATAGCGATTGGACTTACCAGGAAATCCAACGCCAGGTTCGTCCCCGTCCTCCCCACAAGCCCGAGCCACACCTTCCTCAGCCTTACCCTCTCATTGAGGGCGATGGCCAGAGAGACCGCTCCATGGTTCAGAATTAGAAAAACAAACCCGAAAGTGACGAAAGCCACCGTCGTCGTGAGGTAATCCGGTTCAGGAAGCCCACCTGTGGCACTGGGGACCCCGAGGGCTTCCGAGTTAAACCGCTCCCAAGCCAACCCAGCCACGAACGTTGAAAGTATGTACTGGGAGGAGTTAAATACGGCCCGGATCAACTCCTTTTTCCGGAGTAAGAATTCGGCCACCAGACCCGTGACGGCGATGAAGAGGACGGTGGCTTCGGCGCCAAAAAGCACGATCGAGACGAGAAGGGGAAGAAAAATGATCGAGGAGGTACTTCCCGCACTCTTGACCACGGTGATGGTAAGGGTACCTGTTTCCGCGCTCAGGCCGAGGAAGACGAGGGCAAGTAATCCAACCCCCGGGTGGAACCTGTAGGCCGAAGACCCCTCGCCGAAGTTGAACGCGAAGAATGGATGAAGTGCAGACCACTCAAGGAAAAACAGGGCCCCAACCGCTAGAGCCGCTGTAACAGCCACGTAGACCTTGATCGGGCTGAGCTTCATAAGAAGGATACCCCTCGTCCCACCCATGTTCGACCCTTACCAGCCAGCGACGCCCCTTACGGCCGTCAGCATCATGCCGAAAAACTCAAACAGATTCGCGAACATGCGCAGTCCCCCTTTCTTCCTCTGGAGTCAGCTTCGGTAACTGAAGGAAGCTGCTGCGCTCCGCTCATCCGCTCACGCTTCGCTCTGGTGGGCCGAGGGGGTTTCTCCTTGGTAGAAGGTTCTACAGCCTATTTCATGGGGAGGCTCTGGGCCTGGGCCTAAAGGCGGCCGCGGACCCACCGATCGGTGGCCTGGAGGGTGGCCAGAATCACTGCTCGGTCGGACGTGTCATCCACCGCCGAGGCTCCGGCCAAGTGCGCGATCTCTCTGTCGCAAATCGCAGTTACGCCCACCAGGACGTAGTTCCGGTCGAAGGCCTCCACCACTCGTACTCCGTCGAGCGTGAGAGTGACTTCCGGTTTCGAAGTCCCCTCGCGCAACATTTGCACGATCTTCTGCGTGGCAGAGATCGTCGCCCTGGCCACGGTTTCGAACCTGGAGCGGGTGAGGTCAGTACCAACTGCATCACCGACGTATTCGGTTCCTTCCCACTCCAAACTGACCGCCACCCTTACGGTGCGGGCCCTCTCCATCTCGACCTGGTGCCGGCGGAAGAGGATCCGGGCTCCGAGGCTAGGTGTGATTTTCTCGATCAACACGGACTTTCTAGCCTCAGGTTCTTTCTTCGGCGGGGGTGGATCGGAGGTCTGGGCCACCGAGATTTTTCGGTGATCTACCTCCAGGTGGAACCTGGCTTTTAGTGCCGATTCCACATTACGAACCGTTTGCTTCGCAGACACTTCCGTCGTGGTGAGGAGGTGAATCTCCTCGATCTTCCCTCCCGGACGGGCAACAATACGCACCGATAAAATGCCCGGTAGGGAAGCCAACAGGTCCTCGGCTCGCTGGATTGTCCAGCCGCCCTGCTCAGGTTGTAGTCCTTCGGTTTGAAGAGCCACTAGCGAGCCTGCCACCCCTCGGTGGCGGTTGATTGGGACCTGCCGTCCCGTGAGTGCGAAAGCGAACCCCGCGTTTTCTTCAATTCCCTGTCCCGACTTCACCTTAAAACAAAGGTTCAGGACATAGGAATCAAATGTTTACCACACGCCGAATTACTATTGTCACAGAGGGGGTCCGCTGTCAAGAAACAGATTTCCCAGAAATCGAGTACTTTCCGCGAATCGAAATCACCAAAATGGAATTCGACGACGTTCCCCTGTCCCGATCGTTTGCACCGAAACCAATCATCTGAGGAGTGGCCTTCCGTCAAGATCGCCGGGGGTACTGATGCCGGCGAGCTGAGCCAACGTGGGAGCAATGTCCACGGTCTTCGCGGGATCATCAGTTATCCCCGGTTCGATGCTAGCCCCGTAGAAGATCAGGGGAACGTGCCTGTCATAGTAGTACGGGGTCCCGTGACTGGTCCCTCGCGGAGAGGGATCGGGGTGATAGCCCTCCACAAAACGGAAAACCACTCCGGTCCCCTGACTTCCGTACCCGCCGATCCATCGGTCGGGGTGGTAGGAATTCCTCATCAGCACAACAAAGGAGTCGGCCGGGGGCGGAGTCGTAAGCTCCAATACGCTGAGGGCATCAGCCACAAAGGGCAATCCCTCCAGTGCAACCACCAGAGAATCCGCCAATGCCTGCGGGTCGCCCTCCATGTCCCGGAAACGCCGGAAGGTACTCCGCAACTGAGTCAGATCCCTTCTGGTAGCCCGGCTGCCCACCTCTCCCTGCTCGATCAGGTGCTCAGGAATCGAAAGGACGCCGTGGTCCCCCGTTAACGCCATGACCCACCGACCTTCACCGACTTCTTGGTCCAATAATGCCATGAGCTCACCCAGAACCCGGTCCAGGTGAAGGAGGTTCTCCAGCTGCTCCCGGCCCAAGGGTCCATACTCATGACCGATCCAGTCGGTCTGAGAAAAGGACAGACCCATGTAATCGGTGACGGGATCTTGACCGAGCCCTAAGGCCTGGATCGCTTCCTTGGCAAACTCTCCCAACGCTGCATCGGGAGCCATCTGGGCGTTGGCCCATTGGTTCAGTGCACCATGCCTGTTCGTGTCACCGACCTCGTCGTGGAAACGGTGAGGGAAGAAGGTGTGGACACCGTCCCCTTCGTAGGCCGAGGTGTCGGGGCGAGACGCCTCTCTGGCTGAGGGAGACATCGTCTGCTCCCAAATCGAATCCCCGAACAGCACCGGCATTCTTATCTGATTGATCCTCTCGACCCAAGCAGGATAATCGTCGGCATAGAAGCCGGAGGTGATCCATCGGGCCTGGTTCTCGGAAATCCAGTAGGTATGGCCTCGGGTCTTCCCGGCCATTGTGACGGCAGCCCTGTCTTTATGGGAAGCCGCCACGATGATCGCTCCCGAATCAGCCTGCACGATCCAATCCGCCAAGCCCTCTCTGAGGAGATTCGCCGGAGATCTACCCTCCAAAGCCGGTAGCCCCAGGATATGGGTCATCGTGTCTTCAACCGAATACACGAGTTGCCAATCCTCCGCCACGCGTTCCAACCATTCATTCCCGACAATCCCGTTCCTTGACGGGAAGACTCCCGTCGAGAGCGTAGCGTGGCCTACGGCGGTGGATGTATTCGAGTGATCGTGGGTTGCTGAAAGGAACCTGTACCCGCTGTCATGGAGACGCCGGATTCCACCGGTGAATAGAGAGTCGTACCGTTCCAGAAGATCGCCCCGCAGTTGGTCCACCACAACACAGACAACGAGTTTCGTGCGGCCACGGGTACCCCCTGAACAGGCGAGAGCCGCTACCAGAAGGACGATTAACAAGACCCAAAGAATGTCCTTACAGCCCTTCATTATCGTCTCCGCTGTACTCCTATATAACGCGAGCTTCCGACGGGGCTACTCCCCTTTCGAACTCAGACCCCCGTGGGGACCGAGGCCCCTGGGGAAGGCAGAACTTAGATGCGGCGTTTCCGGCTGGACACCCCCAATGGACATACGGTATGATTGCCTTGACGTACCCAGGCCCTAAACCAGTCCTCTTATTCCTTGTTCTGACCCCGAGCCGAGTTCTTCCGCCTATGTACCACGGCGCCCAGGACGGTTGGATTGAAGTCATCTCCGGAGTGATGTTCAGCGGGAAGTCGGAAGAACTCCTCCGGCGAGTCCGCCGGGCTCTGATAGCTAAGAAGAAAGTGCAGGTGTTCAAATCCCACCTGGATGATCGGTATGGAGGGGTGTATACGGTCAGTTCTCACGACGGCCACGAAGCCGAGGCCATCCCGGTCTCCACGTCGGTCCAGATTGCCGGGGCCGTCGGTAGTTCGGTTGAGGTAGTCGCCATCGACGAAGCCCAGTTCCTGGACAACGGCGTGGTGAAAGTGGCGAACGCCTTGGCAGACAACGGGATCCGGGTAATCGTGGCTGGAACCGACATGGACTTTAGGGGGGAGCCGTTCGGCCCCATCCCAGATCTCCTGGCCATTGCGGAGAAGATCGACAAACTCCACGCCATCTGTGTCCTCTGCGGGGACCTAGCAACACGGAATCAACGGCTTATCGACGGGGAACCGGCGCCCGCGGAAGGACCCACCATTCATGTCGGCGGAGCCGAAAGCTATGAGGCGAGATGCCGCCGGTGCCACGAGGTTCCCGCTCGCGATCGAGCTCAGGTGGAGTTGGGAATAGAGAGGGCCAAAGAACCGGAACACTAGTCATTCACTAAGGTTTACCGCTCGTTCCCTGCTGCTTCTTTTCTTGGCCTTTCCACCCACCCCCCCTGGTTCCTTTTCCATCATTCCAGCGCCCAGTTCCGGTTGCAACTTTCCCTGCATGGCCGCCCCAGATCCTAGAGACAACAGCAACAGAGAGCACCCCATACTGCTGGACGAACGCAGCGCCACCAACTTCCGCGTCGTCTTCGGAGATCTTCTCTCCCAGAGTTCTAACGTGGAGGTAGCCATTCTGCGCATCAGACTCGCTGCCGTGGACTTGTCAGACGGAGAGCTCGGAAGGGTGAGACGACTCCGGGTTCTGGTGGCTGAGGCCAATGCTCAGACTGTCGAGGAGGAGGTTTACGCCTTGACCATGGATCCCGTGAAGCGGGAAA
>JBDHGR010000304.1:0-5766 GCA_039589815.1 Gemmatimonadota bacterium
TATAGCCCGACGGAGTCACGAAGTCGAGCTGGTATGTGCCGCGACGCCGGGGATCCGGCTGAATCCGCTGAAAGGTCACGTATCGGCTGTCAGGCGAGAGCTGGACATTGGCAATGCGTGCTCCCTCCTCCACCGGAATCGCCTGCGGGGCCAGCGGGTTGCGTCGCCGCTCGCGAGCAGTCGCTTCCCTCTCACGAAGCTCCTTGCGCCGGAGATATTCGAGGAGGTCGAGCTGCTCCCCCTGTAGCCAGCGGGCCAGCTCCGTGTCGGGTTCGGGCTCCCGGCGGTGTATGCGCGTCAGCTGCCGGACAGTGCCTCCCTCCACATCGTAGGTGAAGAGATCTTCTCCAATGGTGAAGTCCGCTGCGGATCCGTCCCTCCGCACGCGCGCATCGCGAATTGGGCGCGCCGTGGCGTAGAC
Organism: Gemmatimonadota bacterium; assembly: GCA_039589815.1. Classification (GTDB taxonomy): domain Bacteria; phylum Gemmatimonadota; class Gemmatimonadetes; order Longimicrobiales; family Gaopeijiaceae; genus JABDNZ01. The sequence continues at coordinate 422 of JBDHGR010000304.1, forward strand.
CGGGTGAACGCCACGGCCCACAGGAACGGAATCCCCCGATCCACCAGCCCCATCTTCCCCGACCGCAGCGTCGTAGATGTAAAGTCGTCCGTCCGTGGCCCAGGCTGCCCGGCGGCCGTCAGCGCTCCAGCTGGGGGATGAAGCCGGCAACAGGTGAACCGCTTCCTCGGGAACGCGTTGGACCCATCGCCCCTCGGAATCGACCCTATACCACGGATCAGCCTCTGGATCGTCCTCCGGCTTGGGATCATCTTGCCACCGGAAATAAACCGCACGGCCGTCAAGGGCCCAGCGCACGTTCTCCACCGCCGATCTCCCCGTCACCGGATCCAACACTCCGACGCCAAGCCACCGGTCATCTCGGGAGACATCGTGAACGCTGAGCGGCAGGGGCGGGCCGGCGGTTTCCGTGTCGAGCGTGGACTGCCTGATGGGCGCCGCCTGTCGGTGTTGTGTAGTGAGAGCCTGGGCTTCAGCGCTCTCGCTGATGGCGACAAGGGCCGTGGGGGAAGCCAGTAGCCAGATGGCAACCATGACGAGGAATCGACGTCGGTCGTGGTGGCGGCTCATGAGATTCACCTCTTCCTACCGCCCCCCCGCCGGCAGGTGTTCCAGGAGATACCGCAGCAGGAGCGTTCGCACGTGGAGCGGTGTCCCCACACCCTCCGAAAGGCCGTGGTCGCGGTTGGGATAGGTCATATAGTCGAAGGTCTTCCTCAACTCCACGAGGCGATCCACCAACCCCTCGGTGATCTCCAGGTGTGTGTTGGTCTCTCCCGTGCCGTGGATGATCAGGAGGTCCCCCTTCAGCCCCTCGGCGAAGTTGATGGGGGCAGAATCCCGGTACCCGTCCGGATTCGTCTCCAGGGTTTCCATGTAGATCTCCTGGAACCATGCGTTGTAGAGATGCGGCTGGGGTTTCGGGGCCACGGCGATCCCTACGTGGTAGACGTCCGGCTCCCGGAACAACGAGTTGAGGGTATTCGAGCCGCCGCCACTCCATCCCCAGATCCCCACCCGGGACAGGTCCACGTAGGGAAGCATCCGGCCCAACTCCCTCACGCCCATCGCATGCTCCCGAGTGGACAGGGGCCCCAGGCTGGGAAAGATCGCCCGGCGCCAGGCGGCCCCCTTGGGCGCCGGCGTGCCACGGTTCTCTATGGACATCACCAGGTAGCCCTGGTCTGCGATAACCCGGTGGAAGCTGTTCCTGGTGGACCACCTATCCAACACCGTCTGACCGTGGGGTTCGCCGTAGACGTAGATGAAGACCGGGTACTTCTTGGAGGGATCGAAGTCCCGGGGTTTGATCAAAAACGCGTCCATCACGATCCCCCCACCGATATCGATCTGCAGGAATTCGGTGGGATGGGAGGTGGATGCCTCCGCCCTGGATCGAACGTCGGCATTGTCTTCCAACACCCGAACGACCCGGTGCTCCGGCAGTTGAATCAACTCCGTGACCGGAGGGGTGTCGATGGTCGAGTAGGTGTGGAAAGCCCAACGGACATCAGGAGAGAAGACGTAGTTGTGGGAGCCGGGTTGGTCGGCGGGGGTGACCCTTTCGGGGGATCCAGTCCCGTCCAGACGCGCCCGGTAGAGGTACCGCTGGGTCGCGTTCTCCGGTGACGCGATGTAGTAGAACCACCCTCCCGTCTCGTCCACCGGTCCACGTTCAATGACGTCGGCATCGGCCTGGGTCAGGGAGGTTTCCTCCCTGCCCTCCCGGGAGTACAAGTAGGAGCGCCTCCACCCGTCTTTTTCGCTCAACATCAGGAATGATTCACCGCCTCGGATCCATTCCAATCCTGCGTTGGTCCGGTAGCTGGCGATGACCCAGGCCGGATCGGACTCGTGATAGATCCGGGTAACCTCACCGGTGCGCACATCGGCGAGGAAGAAAGCCCTCTCGTCCCGAAAGCGGCTGAACTGCTCCACCAGCAGCTCGTGGGAATTCCCGGCCCAACTGACCTGCCCCAGGTAGAAACCCTCTGAAGGCGATGGGATGGAGACCCAACGCATCTCGGTTCCATCGGCAGCCACTACGCCCACGCGGAGGGTGGCAATGGTCTCTCCCACCCTGGCAAAGCGTACCTCCCTGACCTCGGGGTAGGACGGATCCGTCGGGATCAACATGGACCTCATCCGAAGGGCAGAAGCATCCGATTGCACGAAGGCGACGCGGGCTCCATCAGGGCTCCAAACCGCCCCCCTGTTTGAAACGGATCCAGAACCCCCGTCTCTGGTGAGGGGAACCTCCTCTTCGCTCTTCAGGTCGTAAACGTGAAGGTTTCCCTGCCGACCGAAGAGAATTCGCCCACCGTCAGGGGAAATACTGCTTCCCCCACCGGCCACCACTTCTCGAAGGGTCCCTGATGCCCTGTGGAAGCTCCAATGGCCGTCCCGCTCCGTCTGGAGCAGAAGCCAGCTACCGTCCGGAGAGAATTGGTAGCTCTCGATGGCCAGCGGCTCGGTGGCCCCGGGAGGAACCAGCTGCGCCAGGGAGGCCAGAACGGTGCGCTCCCCTGTGGCGGCATCGTATTGCACGAGCTCCCGTGCGCTTGCTCCGGACAGCCGTTCCAAGGCGGTATAACCCGGGCCATCTGGAAGCCAGCTACCCTGGAAAGACCGGGCGTTAAAGTCCCGGCTCTCGAATATGGACCGGAGCCGGGCCTGGGCTTCCTCCGGCACCTGAGCCGAGGCAGTAGGTTGGTGAAGTCCGGGGAGAAACAAGATCCCGGCCAGAATGAAGCACCGTATGATAGTCCATTTCCACATTTTCCAGCCTCCGTCCACCTGATCCGGGTATGAGACTCGCCGGTACCGGAGCACCAACCGGTACCGGAGCACCAAACCGGTACCGGAGCACCAACCGGTACCGGAGCACCAAACCGGTACCGGAGCACCAAACCGGTACCGGAGCACCAACCGGTACCGGAGCACCAACCGGTACCGGAGCACCAAACCGGTACCGGGGCACCAACCGGTACCGGAGCATCAACCGAAAAAATAAGACAATCACCCTGAGCCGGGGCGCACGGCTAGCGACCCGGTGGTCAATCGATCCACCGCTGCCTGGAAGCTGGCGATGGAGATCGCCGTCAGAGCCCCGTGGGCAACGAAGCGGTCGCGCTCATAGAGATGCTCCACGGGCTCCCGGGCCTCGATGAGCGACCGGCCGGCTCTTATGTATTCCGAGACCCGATCGGGGTCCGTTCGGCCCACCAGGGTGACGATCTCCGTGATGGTTTCAAGGCGTCTAGGATCTTCCTGGTGGATAGCCAGGAGCGTGTCCGTCGCCGCCAGGGTCTCGCCCTGGGCTTCGAGAAGAAGGGCTGCGACCTCCCTGACCCTGGGGCGGTCCTTGTCGATGGCTCTGGCGGTCTCGAGGTTGGTGGCAGCCTGCTCCAGCTCTTCTTCCCGAATGGACATCACCGCCAGATCCGTCCAGGCGGGAATGCTTCCCCGGCTGATGTTCTCGAGAGAGTACTCGTAAGCCTCCTTCGCCGCAGCGGTGTCGCCACGCAACAAGGCCAACTTCGCCGTCAGGGAGAAGAAGCTCCCATCCGGATTGGGAGTGCCGATGATGGAGTCAGCCCTTTCCAGGGAGACTTCAGCTTCATCAAGGAGGCCTGCCGATATCTGGTATCCGGCCAGATTCAGCCAGGCCTCGTCAGAGTCGGGATCCTCCGACAGGTATTCTGAAATGGCCTCCGCCGCCCCAGCGTGGTCGTGCCAACCCAACGCCCGGCTCGCCGCCAGATCCTGGTACCCTCTCAAGCGGTCAGGGAATGCGGAAATGGTGCTCTCGCCTACCTCGACGCCTCGTGCGTATTCCCCCTTCAGTCGGAGTACGCCCGAAAAGGCTGAGAGCAGATCGAAATGATTTCCGTACTCTCTCAACGCACCCTCGGCTTCGGCTTCCGCGACCTCCAGGTCCCCTTCCCTGGTGAGGTTCTGGATTTTGCCGCGAAAGGCCACGATCTCGTTCTCCCGGTAGGAGTCCAGAGAGTTCATGGTTTCCAGAAAAGGAAGTACGGAAGGATCCAGCCTCGTCACCTCCTCCCGGGTATGCCCAGCCGTTCCTCTCAGCTCCGGCAACTTTCGGGGACTGATCCACGCTTCGTAGGCCTGAGCCAGGTACTCCCACTCGTTGTAATCGGCGTAGGAATCCAGGGTACGGCCTGCCCGTTTCGCCTCCCGGTACAACTGCTCCACTTCCTTCTGCTGGTCCTCTGTGAAGACGGAGTGGACCTGGTGCATGAACTCGTGGGCGAGGACGTTGAACCGCTCGTACATGACTTCTCTGATCCACTCCTCACCGGCCGTGGAGTGAAAACCTCCCTGGCCCTTGACGTCATCCCAAAGGCGTAGGTCGAAGGTTCGACGGCCCCGGATTCTCTCCTTGTTCGGCAACTCCCACTGTCGTTTATGGAAGGGAATGAGCTGGTAGGTGGCGCCGGCCACGGCCAACACCCTTACGTAGTTGCTCAGGGGAGCAACGGACAGGAGGATGATCTTCTGGAGGTCTTCGTCCACCCGGTCGAAGTCTGGGAAAACCTTTCTCAATCCCTCCGGCTCAGGCGGGCGCGGAATGGCTCGGAAACGCTCGGCGGCTTCGTGTAACTCAGGATCGTCTCGATCCATCAAACGGGCTTGTGACTGGCTGATCCCAAAGTGAGCCAGGCCCAGACCCGGGTGGGCTGAAACCACCTCCCGGAATTGCTCCACGGCCTCTTCATACTCTCCCCGGTAATAATGAACCGCACCCATGCCCATGAGGGCAGCTGCATAGCCGGGATACGACTCCAAAGCCTGCCGGTAGGTCGCTTCGGCTTCATCGAACTCCCGCCGGAGCAGGAGGGTGTCACCCCGGGCGAGAAGGCCGGCCAGGTCGGAGGGCACCTCATCGTCCGGGAGCGGCGGGTATCGACTCCAGCTTATCAAGGAGCCACCATTCCCGAGGCTCCCGTGGATCGAGTTGTCGTAGGGATTGAGCCGCAGAGCGAGCAGGTATTCCTCGAAGGCCCCTCCCAGGTCGCCGTCTGACCGGAGCAATCCGGCCAGCGCCGAATGCGCTTCGGCGGAAAGAGAATCGGCGGCGAGTGCCCTCTCGGCGGCCTCTCGCCGTTTTTCGTCAGTCTCCTCGTTGACCTCGGAATGGAGTAGAAGCGCCTTCGCATTCAGGGAGTCGAGAGCCAGGGCCTGATCCAACTCCTCCCGGGCCTTTCTCTCCGCAGCCTGGGCAAGTGCGTTTCGAGCCTTGGCAGCCGCTACCAGGGCCTCAACCGAGTTCGGATGATCCTCCAGGATCGCATCGAAGGCCTCCGTGGCTTCTTGTCCCT
>JBDHGR010000305.1:0-5755 GCA_039589815.1 Gemmatimonadota bacterium
GGAATCCCGCGTGGGCCAGCGACTTCACCCAGAACGGCAACGTTCCCGCGGCGATCGCCAGCCTGATGATGGCCAACACGCCCGAGCTCATGCTCGCCTACACGTCGTATCTCGAGTTCCTGGTTCCCTGGATGGAGATAAACGCCGACCGTTTGTTCGGTGCCCGGGGTATTGTGCTGCCTTCGCGGACATCCGCCACCGGCTTCAACAACGCCTTCGCACCCCGGTTCGCCGGCGCCTACTGGACCGCCGGCGCCGCCTGGGCCTCGCACTTCTTCTACGACTATTACCTGTACACGGGGGACCGGAAGTTTCTCGCCGAGCACGCTTTGCCGTTCATGGAGAAGGCGGCGCTGTTCTTCGAGGACTACCTGTACGAGGGCCCGGACGGGAAGTGGATCTTCAGTCCGACGGCGTCCCCGGAAAACTCGCCCTCCAACACCGGCTCCCAGTCCACCTTCAACTCGACGATGTCGGTCGCCGCGTCCAAGGAGTTGCTCACCAACCTGATCGCCGGCTCCCGGACCTTGGGGGTGAACGAGGACAAGATCCCCGTCTGGCAGGACATGCTGGCCAAGATGCCGGAGTACCTGATCAACGAGGACGGCGCGGTCAGAGAGTGGCTGACGCCGTTGCTCGAGGACAATTACGGCCACCGCCACTCATCGCAGCTCTACCCGCTATTCGACGGCATGCCGGCGGAAATCGCCGAACGCCCGGAGCTGCAGGAGGCGTTTCGGCGCGTCATCGAGCTCAAACTCGAACGCCACTGGACCAACTGGGAACAGCGCGGCGGATACATGTCGTTCGGCCTCGTACAGACCGGGCAGGCCGCATCAAGCCTCGGGGACAAAGACCTCGCCTGGCGCTCGTTCGTCCCGCTGATCAACCGCTACTGGCTTCACAACTTCGCCTCGACCCACAACTATCGTCAGCTCTTCAACATGGATATCAGCGGCGGCATGCCCGCGGTGCTCATCATGATGCTTGTTGCTTCGGATCCAGGTGAAATCCGCCTGCTTCCGGCAGTCCCGGACGCTTGGCCGACCGGGAAGATCGAGGGTGTCCTGGCCCGCGGTCAGATCGAGATCGAGGAGTTGAGCTGGGAACCCGGCGCCATCACGGTCAGATTGCGATCGGAGATCGACCAACGAATCACCCTGCGGGCTCCTTTCGCCATCGAGAACGTCTCGACGCCGCGGGGAGAGGCACCGATCGAGCGCGCGGATCGGGATGACATCATCGGACTGACACTCGTGGGTGGGGTTCCGGTGACCGTCGAGTTGAATATGCGATAGCGCCGACGCGTTTCACCTCCCCTATCCTATGGGGTACATGTCGAAGGACTGGTTGTCGAAGTAGGCGATCCGGTTGGGCATTGTCTGCAGTATCGTGCTCCGGAGGGATGCGGAGATCCGATCTGACCGGTATCGGATGGCCAGGTACGGCACGAAGCTCTCTGCAACATCCTCCCGGAGCGGGTGGTCCCGGGCGTAGGTGGAGATGAAGTTCCCATCCGCGGCCTGGGCTGCCAACCAACCTGCCGAGGAAGCATGGGTGGGGTCGAGGGAGGTATGTGCCGCCTCGTGTACCAGAGTTTCCTCGAGAATACCATCCGCCGAATAAAGGTCGGCTTGCCCAATGTGGATGAGCAGGTTGTTGTTCCCACCGCCGAACGGCTGGGTCCCCATGTGGATCCACACCGTCTCCACACTCACTCGCAGTGCGGTGGGCAGCCGACCAATGACTTCGGCATATTTGTTGGCCTCTACTTCGGCCAAAACAGGCGTTCCAAACTCCGGATTCACCTGGATCTCCGCCGTCAGTCCATCATCGAAGCTCGCGTTGAACAGGAAAGCCTCCACCGTGATCCAGTCATTGACCCTGCGGTCGAACATGGTCCGGGAGCCCTGGCCAGCGAAGGAGAGGCTCTCGAAAGTGGTGGGGTCCGAGGAAGTGATGATGTCTGGGTCGATGAAGATCGTGCCCCCAAAGGGCGGTTCCACCACGATGGGGCCAGTAGGATCATCGTCCCCGCCGCAGGCACCCACCCCGAGGCCGAGGGTGAGCAACAGTACGATCTTGAGTCTATTCATTATCTGGCAACCAGAGGCCTGGAGCGGTCCACGATCAAGCCGCCCGCTAGGAACGAGTGGCGCGACGAGGTAAGAGGCTACACCGTCGAGGTCGGCGGGGCCAGCCTTCTTCAAGGATTTGCCACGGTTCACTACAAAGACCAGACTGGCGTTCGATCGCGCAATTCCATATTCCTGTCCGTCATACCCCACCGTGGGTGGGATGCCCCTGACGGACCGCGTACCCTATCTCTCATTGGCCAAGATGAAACCCACCGGTCAGAATCCGATCCTCCGCATCCTAGAGGGGCAGGGCGTCTTGGTTCTCGATGGAGGGATGGCCACGGCCCTCGAATCCCGGGGGTGTGACCTGGTCGACGAGTTATGGTCGGCGAAGGTCCTTCTGGAGGCCCCGGACCTCATCAGAGAGGTTCACCTCGAGTACCTGCTGGCCGGGGCGGATTGCATCACCACTTCCAGCTACCAGGCTACCCTGCCCGGATTCCGAAACCGGGGCCTGGATGAGGATGCCGGAAGGAGCCTTCTGGGCCTTTCGGTCAGGTTGGCCTTGGAGGCCAGGGAGCTGTTTTGGAGGGAGAAGTCCAATCGAATTGGGCGACTCGAACCTCTGGTGGCGGCGAGCATCGGGCCGTATGGGGCTTTCCTGGCCGACGGATCGGAGTACACCGGCCGTTACGGCATTTCGGATTCGGACCTGTATGACTTCCATAGGGGGCGCTGGCAGGTCCTCACCAAGGGGGGGGCGGATCTCATGGCCTGCGAGACCATCCCTTGTCAGCGTGAAGCCGAGACCCTCTTACGCCTCCTTGCTGAAACCCCGGACCAATGCGCCTGGATCAGCTTCTCCTGCAGGGATGGACAGCACCTTTGTGACGGTGGTCTGCTCCGGGACGCGGCCCAGGCCTGCAACTCGGAGCCGAGGGTGGCAGGGGTAGGGATCAACTGCACCGCGCCGGATTTGATCGCGTCCCTTATCGATGAAGTCCGGAAGGGAACGGACAAGCCCATTCTCGTCTACCCCAATTCGGGGGAGGGGTACGATGCCGCGGAGAAGAGTTGGCACTCCCTCCCCTCTTCGACCCTCTGGGAGGAGGCGGTCGCGGACTGGGTCCGGAGAGGCGCTTCCGGAGTCGGCGGATGCTGCCGGGTAGGGCCCAGGAGAATCGCTGAAATCCGCCGGCAATTGGTGAACTGAGCGGGAAGAGGAGGTAGGCCCTCGACTGGAGCGAGGTACGCTGCAATGAGAACACAAACCTTACATCAAACCCACAAACAGAGGTCCGAAAGACCCGTGTGGAGGCACGATTCCGTTTGGGTAACTCGACATGGCGATACCGATCAGACCTGCATCCGCAATCTTCCGTGACGAGTAACCCATAACTCCTGAGGATCCATCACCCTTACGTGTCCCCACTATGGCTACGCCCTTCTCTTTGGTTTGCCCAATTACGATGGTCACGGCCTGTTCCACGTCACGGTGAATGCCTGGCCTTCGAAGATTCGTCCCGGTTCTCCAGCGTTCGCCTGTTTCCCACGCCGACCAGCCGTGGAAGCCCGAGGATCATCACCCCGCAGATGGCAATGGACACGTGGAATACTCGGTCCATCCCCCACCACGTCGACACTCCAGCCATGATCACCGGGCCCATGGCTTGCCCCATCCGAATGACCATGCCGTTCACAGACATGAAAACGGCACGATGCTCCGTCGGAGCGTGCCCGGCCAGAAGGCTCAGGACCACGGGATAGTTGAGGCCCTGGCCTATTCCGAAGACTCCCACGGGGAGGGCGGCCCACCAATGTCTTGAAATGAACGGGAGCATCAGAAACGACAAGGCGAAGAGGGCGAAGGCCAAGGTCAGAAGGCGCTCCCGTGGCAAGTACCGGTTCAGAATACCCAGGCGAGATGCCGTCAGGGCCGTGGTGAGCGATCCGATACTCATGATGGGGCCGATGGCCAGGGGGGAGGAACCGAACCGGGCCCCCAGGTGCAACGGAATGAAGGTCATGTAGGCACCGTACAGGATTGCGAAAGAAACCAGAGTGGCCAGGTATAATCCGATGACCTTCTTGTCGTAAACCTTCTGAGCAGCCTCAGCCAGGTAGGTGGAGAACCCCGACCTGTCCCTTACCGGCACCGTCTCAAGGTGGAATAGGACCGCTCCGGCGACGCCGAGCCCCAGGATCGGCAGCGCGAACGGTACGTACCACCCGAAAACCGCCAGGGCACCACCCAGGGCCGGGTAGGCTGCCGATCCGAGGCTCAAAACCGATGCCTTGTACCCCATGGCTTCGGTCAGCCTGCGGCCTCGGTAGAGGTCTCCGACGAGAGTGGCCGTCAGGGATCCGAGGGATGCTCCGCCCATCCCTTGGAAGAACCGGAATAGGAGAAGAAGCTCGAAATCGCGCGCGAACGCGCATGCGGTCCCCGCCACCGCAAAAAGGACGAGGGCAGGTACCAAGACTCGTTTTCTCCCGACTCGATCGGCCAGGACCCCGAGGACGGGCATGAGAAAAATGCCGGGGAGGGCGTAGGCGGTGATCAGGAGGCCGACCGCCTCCGGTGCGATCCCCAGTTCCTGGACCATCTTGGGAAAGACGGGTGTGATAGAGGAAACGCCCAGCACCACCATGAGGGTGATGCTGAAGATCACATGGAGATTGGGGTCCCTAAGGAGGGTCCGGTTATCGGTCATCCGAGGTCCAGAAGAGCCTTCGCCTTCTTCACCGCCTCCCCGGCGTCTTCCGCGAATCCGTCCGCTCCGATCCTTTTGGCCCACCGGTGGGTCACGGGGGCCCCGCCGACCATGGTCTTGAAACGATCCTTGAGGCCTGCCGTCATCAACTCCTCTTCCAGCTGCTTTTGGGCCCCCATGGTGGTCGTGAGGAGAGCGCTGGTACCGATGATGTCGGCGTCGAACTTGTCCGCCTCTTCGATGAGTGTTGCCACCGCCACATCTCGCCCGAGGTCCAGGACATCGAAGCTGTTGGCCTTTAGCAGGGAAACCACGATGGTTTTGCCGATGTCGTGTACGTCCCCTTCCACGGTGGCGATGACCACCCGACCCCGAGTTTGTTCCTGCTCACTGGGTATCGCTTCGTTGATCAGCTCGGTGGCCCTCTCCATTGCGTTGGCCGACATGACCAGCTCAGGGAGGAAGAGCCTGCCGGATCCGAAGAGGTCTCCGACCTTGTTGATGCCGGGAATGAACCCTTTGTCCATCAAGTGGAGGGGATCGACGCCTTCGGCCAGTCCTTCCTTGGCCACCTCCACGGCACCCGTCGCATTCCCCGTGACGACGGCTTCGGTAGCCCGTTCGAAAATCTCTGCCGACATGATGGCTCCGTTCCTTTGGTTCCCCGCCGCCTTCATGGACGGCCTTTTGAGGAAGGGCTTCCGCTTCCCTTCCCGGCATCAAGAGTACCCGATCTGGGATTTGAACAATTCCACGGAGTTGATCCGGATCCCGAGTAACTCCTGAATCTTCATTTTGGCCCGGATCCCTTTGGGACTGCCCGACACCGAGGTCACGAGTCCGAGGCCCAGGTCCTCCCTGAGCTGGCGCATCACTTCCTCATCGGTCAGGTCGATGATGTCGATCCCAAGCTTTCCGGCCACGTATGCTTTCGCCTCGTTGATCTTCATTTTCCGCGTCATC
>JBDHGR010000306.1:0-5733 GCA_039589815.1 Gemmatimonadota bacterium
TCAAGGTTCGCTCGAAAGTGCGCTCGCTGTGGAACGGTGGTGATTCCTGTGTGATCCTTTGTCGAGTCAACAGCAGCTCTCTATTCCACTCCTCGCCGCGATACGGTCTAAGGACGAGCCTTCCAGCTTTTGGCCGCCCTCTGCGATCCTGAGGATCCCGGCGAGAAAACTCCTTGAAACGAATCCTCCCAACGCAACAAAAAGGCGACCCCCGAAGGAGCCGCCTTGTATCGGTGGAAACCCATTGTTGAGTAAATCAGAGGTCGGTTTCGGGCTCCATCTCCGTCCCGCAACCCACGCAGAACTTCCAGTTTAGCTTTAGCTTCCTGCTGCAAGACGGACATAGGACCCTTCGCAAATCATCTCCACAGAACGGACAGAAATTCACCCCCGCCTCTTGCGGAAGCGCCTCGCTGCATGAGGGGCAATCCTTGAAGTGCGGCAGGTCTGCCTTCGCCACTTCCATAAACTCCATGTCCACCTCCAGCTGGTTCAGTTAAGCGTCTTCGGCAAGAAAGTCACGGTACATCCCTGGATCGAGATCGGAGGAGTCGAGCGCATCTCGTATCTGCTCCGATCTCTATGCGATGGTCCTCGATGGATTGACTCGGCAGGGAAGGCCATGCTTTGATGGGCGGATGCCCTACAAAGTCCTGATGAGTGATTGTCAACCGGGTGAGAGCCACTGCGCCGGAGGAGGCAACTCCAATCAACCTTTCAGAATCCCCCTCTTGAACATTGCATCCAACTCGGAAAGCTCCTCCGCCCGCTGTTCTTTCCTCTCTGCCCGCCGTTTTTCTATTTCTGCCCGCCGTTCTTCAAAATCCGCCCGTCGTCTCTCGATCTCCGCCGGCCCGTCTGACAGCCCGTCCCCCGACCCGCCTTCCGGTTGTACTATCTGGTCGAACTTGTTCAATATCATCGATCCCAGCTCTTCAAGCTCCTTCTCCGTTGCAGGTGCCCAGGCACTGGCCTCCAACTCGTCTGCCAACTCGACCAGGTCCGCAGCTCGCTGCCTCGCAAGATAGGCGAGGTCCCCCTTCCAAAACCGAGGTGGTGGCAGATAGGCGTCGGAGCCCTCCCACAGCATGGCCCGTTGCATACTCTCGACGGAGACGCCACACTCATCTGCCATCTGTTGGTAGGTGACGGGTCTCCTGAGCTCATCGGATGCCGCTTTGAAGTCCCCTGCCGCTTTTTCGAAGTCCATTTGTCAGGTCCTCTGTTCACTGGACGGTCCTTATAAATGTGTACACGGAAAGCGCAGAGGACACCACACTTTTTCTCTTTCTGACAGTGATTGCCCTAGTGTTTGCCGATGGTTTTCGCAGGTGGTACAGCGGGATCTTCTCTGCCATCATCGGATCGGTAACACTGTTGATCGCATTCCGTTGGGGTCGGGCCGCTGAGGAATAGGCAGTCCGTTTTGCCTCGTGGTGCCTGGTTGGGGAGGTCGGAAGGGTTCGGGACGGTTTCTCAGAACGGCGAAGGAACCGGATTATCATCTGAACCGGGCTGTGATGGACATGTTTGAACACAAGGTGAATTCGCTCGTCTCCCTGCGAACGATGCTGAAAGAGGCATTTGGGGAGCCAGCGGATCTTGGAATCGAATGGACTGAGTAGGGTGTTTCGCCGGCTCTTCCACCCGCTGCTCAGGCCGTTGCCTTGAGCTTCTCTTCCTCTTCCCCTATCACCCTCTTCCCTCCCAGTGCGACTAAAGCAATCAGCGAACAGGCTACCAGGATCTTAACGAGGTACTCTGGGTCCTCGTTGGGCCTACCACGGAGGTGAAGGGCTTCGTAGCCGCAGAAGCTGGTCCATACAACCAGAGCGAAGGCACTGAGGAGTACTGCCCCCCAGTGTACCCTTCTCCAACCGTTGTGAAGGAAGGAGCTGAGAAGATTTACTGCCCCGGGGATCACCATGAAGAAGAGGCCAATCAGGGCCCCCAACCGGTTGAGGGTTCCCGTGACGTGAGGAGGAAGGTCGTTGACGAAGAACAGAACCCCTCCACCCAATAGACATATCGATACCAGCCGATAGCTCCAGAGCATCCTTCCTCCCCTTGTTTCCGCTCCCTTTTCAAAGCTAAGGGTGGGCCCTCACCTCTGCCACGATTTCGGCAACGACAAAGAAAACGGCCCCGGAGGGGAGCCGTCCTCCCAACTCCGTTCTGTCGACTCTGATCAGCCAAAACCTCCTTTCGGGTTGCGCCGCCTTTTAGTCTTCTTCCTTTTTCATTATGAACGTGGCAAGCAATCCCACGGCGGTGATCACCGCACCCAAAACTATGCCCGTGATCTGGATATTTCCGAATCCGGGACCCCGGCCGATCCCGATTCCATCGGCAACAAGTGATGCCACCGAAAGCCCTAGACCAATCACCAAAACGATCAAACCCGGTTTGTTCATCATGATTGATGGCCTCCTGTCATGCGAGGGAATCAGGGCCGCCTGTTTGACCCCACTTCGTGGCAGAACCTTGTGGAGTGTGAGTGAGTCTGAACGACTATTGAGCCGAAAGAACAAGGGGGCAAGAGAAACGAGGAGTTGCCCCGTCTGCAACGGTACTCCCATTTATTGAAGGGGTTAAGTAGCTTGGCCTTCGCCTTTCATGAAAACGCTTTATTCGGAGGTTCCCGTGAGGAAACTCGCAGCCCTAACGAAAGGGAACGTCACCCCGTACTTTCTGGTGGGTCGGGCCTTCTCCTTCCTCGCGGGATACAGTTTCCCCGTAGGAGGCTAGTGGATGGAACGCTCATCTCTCTATCGACCTGACCTGGCAGACCCTTTCCACCAGCCCTCTCTTCCGGATCGGGCCTGGATCGCCTTGGTCAGTTTGGCGACGCTGTTATATGCGTTCACCCTTCCCCTGAGTTTGGTTCGTGTTGGGGAGGTCGGCCTTCTGCAACGGGGCATCCTCCTGGTCACCTCCCTCATCATGGCGTTGGACCTCCCCCAATCCCTCCTTCACTCCAAAAGAAGCAAAGTGTGGAGCCGCTACCGCAGGGGTTGGCTTACCCTGGACGTGCTGACCGCTCTACCCCTCTTCGTTATGGTCTTTGCCCCCACCGGCCGCATTGGCGCCGTCCCGGTTCTGTTGACCCTTCTGGGACTTCTGAAGAACTGGAAGATCCGCCATTACTTTGCGGCGCTTCGGCTCAGGGCACTCCGGCACGCCAATGCCCTTACACTAAGCTCTCTCCTTTTCTGGGCCGCACTCACCATCCACTGGATCGCCATCGGGTGGCTCTGGCTCCGCGGGCATCATCCAGGGTTGAGCTATCTGTCCAACTACCTCGACGCCCTTTACTGGACAGGCACGACTCTCACGACAGTGGGCTATGGTGACATCATCCCCACGACAGATGCGGAGAAGGTCTACTCCCTTCTGACCATGGTGGCGGGCCTGGCCTTTTTCGGGTATCTGGTGGGGCTCCTGGCTTCCATCTGGTCCCGGCGGGATCCAGGGCGAGTGGAGTTCAACCGAAATGTTGGCCACCTTACCCAGGCTGTGCGTGCCACCCACCTGCCCCCCAACCTCCAGCGTAGGATCTACGACTACTACACCTATATGTGGCGTGAGCGGGGGTGGTATGACGAATCCCACTTCCTCAAGGCGCTGCCTCCGACGCTCAGGAGCGAGGTGTCTGTCCACATGAAGCAGGACATCCTCCAGCGGGTGGATCTCTTCCGGGACGCCGGCTCTGCTTTCTGCCGGGACATTGCCGGGCAGCTCCAGCCGGAAGTCCTGACTCCTGGGGGGTTCATTTTCCGGGAGGGTGACGATGCTGACCGGGTGTACTTCATCGTCCGGGGGGAAGTGGAAGTCCTCAAAGGCCCAGAGCAAAGAAGGGCCGATACCATGGGGCCGGGAGACTTCTTTGGGGAGATCACGCTTTTCACGGAAGGTGCCCGAACCGCATCGGTCCGTGCCCTGGACTTTACCGAAGTCTATTGGCTTTCCAAGGCGGCCTTCCATCAGGTGGCAGCCCGTTATCCATCCGAGATAAAACCGATAGAAACGAAGGCCCGAGCCAGGCGGCCCGACGCGCTGCCAACGCCTCTGCCAACGCCCAAACCAGCGACCAGACCAGCGCCCAAAACGGGGCCCGGCGGGGAGCCGTTGGCATAAAGGCCTTTACCCTCTGGATGCTTCCAGCGTCAGCGAAGCTCGGCTTGGCCACCTCCTCAGAGGGATGGTGAAGCCGAGGTTGAGGCGGTTCTCCCTAGAAGCGGAGAGGGAGGCCTGAACAAGGGGTAACGGGACTTGTCCCCAGCGTCTCTCCCGCCGAGTGAGTCCAACGGCCGATCCCGAGATGAGGTTCGTCAAGCCGAAGGCCATGGCTGCTAGAACTCCACGAGGGTCCCCTTCGAGTCCCTGAAAGAGCAGCTGGCACACCCAACCCTTGCCCTCTCCGTAACCGGATTTAGATTCCCGCCAGGCTCAAATTGGGCCCTACGTCTTCCCCCATAAAGCCGTGCTGGTGGCCCCACGCTTAGGCGTGTCCCGTGACGATTTCCTGGAGGTTTCGTCCCATGTTCCGATTTCCCGCACGCCATCTGCCCCTGTTGATGGTCGGCCTTCCGCTGATTTCAGCGCCTCTGCACGCTCTTCCCCAGGCCGATAGTCCGATCCAGGCCGACACGGCGAAGGCGAAAAAGGAGAACCTGCCTCTCGTGCCGGGCCGAACCATCCCCATCAGCACCGACGAGGGTTCGTGGATCTCTGTGGACGTGTCGCCGGATGGCCAGACCATCGTCTTCGATTTCCTTGGGGACCTGTACACGGTGCCCATCACCGGCGGTGAGGCGACCCAGCTCACCCGTGGGATGGCTTTCGACGGCCAACCCCGCTACAGCCCGGACGGTGGATCCATCCTTTTCGTGTCGGACCGCTCCGGGGGGGACAATCTCTGGACCCTGGAGGTCGAGACAGGGGACACAACTCAGGTGACCAAGGGCGACGGGGGCCGATGGGTGTCGCCGGATTGGACTCCCGACGGTGAATACTTGGTGGGATCAAAAGGGGCGACACGCTTGGGCGCGGTGCGGCTTTGGATGGGCCACGTTGATGGCGGCAGCGGCACCCAGATTCACAAGGAACCGCCGACGCTGCAAACGTCGGGCGCGGCGGTGAGCCCCGACGGCCGGTACATCTGGTATGCCCGCCGCACGGGAAGCTGGCAGTACAACGCCCAATTCCCTCAGTACCAGTTGGGGATGTACGACCGGGAAACCGGCCGGGATTATCCTCGCACCTTCCGCTATGGCTCGGCCTTCAGGCCCACCCTGTCGCCCGATGGAAAATGGTTGGTGTACGGCACCCGGCACGAGGACCAGACGGGCCTCCGTATCCGGGACATGGAGACGGGCGAAGAACGGTGGCTGGCCTACCCGGTTCAGCACGATGACCAGGAGTCCATCGCCGATCGGGATGCCCTTCCGGGAATGGACTTCACCCCCGACTCGCGGGAGCTGGTGGCATCGTACGGCGGGAAGATCTGGCGGATTCCCGTGGACGGGACCGATGCCATCGCCGTGCCTTTCCAGGTGAATGTGGAACTCGAGATCGGGCCCGAGTTGGCTTTCGACTACCCGGTAAGCGACTCCTCCGAGTTTACGGTGCGCCAGATCCGGCATGCCGTGCCCTCTCCTGACGGTGAACGCCTGGCCTTCATTGCCCTGGATCGCCTTTACGTTATGGAGTACCCGGGGGGCACGCCGGAGA
>JBDHGR010000307.1:0-5723 GCA_039589815.1 Gemmatimonadota bacterium
TGTCTCTTCGTCATTCTCGGGAAAGCTCTCAGGGCCCATCAACTCTACGACGAGAATAACCCGGTTTATCAACGGTTCGTGTCCCAGCTGGCGGAATCTCTCGGGGCTCTCTGGGAACGAGCGGACCGGCTTCCCATCTCCGTTGAGGAGGATCGTCTTCTCTGGATGGGGGAGCCGGTTTACGAAAGCGATGAAAGGGCCGATTCTCTCGCTTTCCTCTTCTATAAGGATGGGATCCGCGAGTTTACCATCCATGGGGGCCTGGAAACCCATGAGTTGGTCAGGTTCCTCCAGGTTCTGAATCGTGCCCGGGACCTCAGGCCCGAAGGGGACGACCTCCTCACGATCTTGTGGGAAGCAGACCTCACCTATTTCACCTACACCTATATCGACCTTCTGGCTCAGAGTATGGATCTGGACATCCCCTCGGCAGGGGATGGCGGCTTCGAAGGGTTCGATCAGATCGTCCAGGCTGAGCTCGGTGAGGATGCGCTGGGCGGGGAGGCCTCCGACGCTGGAGGCGCCCCGGATAAGGCCGGCCTGGTGAGCGCAAGTGATTTCAACCCGACCCTCTATTCACTCGATCCCATTGAACTGGAACGGCTTCAGGAGGAGATCGGCATCGAGCTGCAGCGGGATCTTCGGGGCGAAGTTCTGGCTGCGCTTTTCGACCGGATCGAAGAACCCCGCTTCCCCGAACGCCAAACCGAGATCCTCGAGATCTTCGAGCTTCTACTCCCGAGCTTCCTGAGTCGCGGACTGCTGAGCTCTGCGGGATCGATCCTCGAGGAGCTCGTCAGGCTTTTGACGGCGGAAGGTGCCCTGGACCACGGGCACCGAATCGCCGTGGAGAAGATCCTCGATGAGGTGAGTGGTGCGGAGACTCTGAGGGAGCTCATACAGGCCCTGGAAGACGGCACCATTACCCCCAACCCGCAGGAACTGGCATCCCTCCTGCGGCATCTGCGTGCCGACTCTCTCGGGCCACTCCTGCGGGCGGCTGAGGAAGCGGAGGATCCGAGGGTCAAGACCACCATCCAGGACTCTGTGAGGGGGATCGCACGGAAGTACTCTGAGGCGTTGGTGGACTGCCTTGAAGACAACGATTCCGTAATCGTAGCAGGAGCCGTGAGCCTGGTTGGCTCCCTGGGACTCAGAGACTCCGCCGGGCAGGTGGCGAGACTTCTCTCCCATAAGGCGCCCGAGGTGCGGTTGGCTGCCATCAGGGCTGCTGCACAGCTGAAAGTGCCGGCTGTCATGGGGGCGTTGTTGGATGCCTTGTCGGATGCGGAGCGTGAGATCCGGATTGCTGCAGCCCGTGCCCTCGGCGAGCTCGAGTATGGGCCCGCCGCCGCCACCTTCAGGGCCGCCCTCAAGAGCAGGGACATCCGGCAGGCGGACCTCTCCGAACAGATCGCCCTTTTCGAGAGCTACGGCCTCATCCAGGATCCAGAAGGTGCGAAGTTTCTCGACGGCTTTCTGAATGGGCGTGGATTCCTGGGCCGAAAGGAATCTGGAGAGATCCGGGCCTGTGCGGCCTTGGCCCTGGGCAAGATGAACAACCCGGATGCCGCCGCAGCCCTGGAGAAGGCCGTAGATGAGCAGGATCCGGTGGTGAGGAGTGCGGTGAACCGGGCTTTGAGGGGGGAGGCCTGATCCCGTGGCCAAGAACGAAACCCCTCCCGCCAAGAACTCCGCTCTCCTTCAGGAGCAGGGGCGCTCGTTCCTTCAGAAGATCTACACGGTCCTGCGGGCCCTCAGACTCTATCCACTGGAGAATGCTGCAGTTCAACAGGCTCTCGACGAGCTCCAGGAGTATGTCTCGAGGTTGACCCAGGAAGAGGGTGCGGTGGAGCTGAGGATCGTTGGGGATTTCTTTTTCTTCAACGAAACTCGCCTGCGCCTCGACCTCGCGAACTACTCGACGTTCGGGAGCTTCGCCCAAGCGGTGACGAGCCACGGCGTTGGGGCAGTGGAAGTGCTCAAGGGCGTCGACCGAGACGAGTGGGCACCTTTCCTTTCCCTGCTCCTTCGGGAGCCCGGTGAATCGGACCCCTACACCGCTTTCATGGACAGAATGGCGGGTGCGCCGATCCTTCACCTTCAGGTGGTATCCGCCAGTGAGGTCAAGGAGCCGGACCTGGAGGAGGAAGCTCTCGACGCAGCGAAAAGGACGTACGCCCAGTCGGTGAACCTGGCCAAGGAAGCCCTCACCGATTTTCGTATGGGGAAAGCCGTCAACGTTCGAAAAGTGAAAAGAGCCGTACAGGGTATCGTCGATCAGGTCCTGGCCGACGAAACCTCCATGATCACCATGACGACGCTTAGGGATTACGACGAGTACACGTTCACCCACAGCGTGAACGTCTGCATATTCAGCGTACTTATCGGAGAGCGCCTCGGCCTTTCAAAGCTGCAGCTTTATGAGCTGGGGCTCGGGGCCCTCTTCCACGATCTGGGGAAGAGCCGCATCGATTTGGAGATCGTCAATAAGCCGGGTGGTTTGGATGAAGACGAATGGTTCGAAATTCAGCAGCACCCCACGGAAGGGCTCCTCTCCCTCTTCCATTTCCACGGCTTTCCCGACGTGCCCTACCGGCAGATGCTTATGGCCTACGAGCATCACATGCGGATAGACCTTGCTGGGTACCCGAAGAACCGGCGGCCGCGGAGACCCACTCTTTTTAGCCGTATCGTCGCCGTCGCCGATTCTTTCGATGCCGGCACTTCCATCCGAAGCTATCAGTACGAACCCAACCCTCCGGATCTGGTCTTGGCGGAGATGAGGGACAACCCGGAGAGGGGCCAAGACCCCCTTCTGGTGAAGGCGCTCATCAATGCAACCGGCGTATATCCCATCGGGACCCTCGTGATCCTGGACAGCATGGAGATGGCCGTCGTGTCAGGCGTGAACAAGGTCAAGGACAAGCTCCACCAACCGACGGTGAGGGTGATTTCCGATCCTCTGGGCGTCCCTCTATCCGACCCCGTGACGCTGGACTTGTCCACGATCGATCCAAACACTGGGGCCCCCACCCGCACCATCATCAAGACCACGGACCCGGAGAAGTACGGTGTCCAGGTCAGCGACTATCTCGTCTAATCAGCCTCCGACCCATGGAATCATCCACAGTCTCGATTCAGGACTGTTTCTCCCGCGGGAGGCGAGAGGGCCGCGGAGTCCTTATCCCCTACCTGACCGCGGGTTATCCCGATGCAGAGACCTCCCTTGAGCTGATGCGCCTGGTGGCCGACTCCGGGGCTGACATCCTGGAGTTGGGGATCCCGTTCAGCGACCCGCTAGCAGACGGACCGACCATACAACGCTCATCTTTCAGGGCTTTGCAGGGAGGCATGACGGTGGGAGGCACGTTGGAGCTTCTGAAGAGGTTCAGAGTGGATCATGATCTGCCCGTCGTCCTCTTCTCCTACCTCAACCCGATCCTGCAATATGGAATGGGTGAATTCCTGTCGATGGCCGCCGAATCGGGGGCTCAAGGCCTTCTCCTGACAGACCTCCCCGCCGGTGCCGACCCCGAGCTGGAAAGTCAGATCATCTCATCCGACCTGGACCTCATCCGCCTCGTGGCCCCTACCACCCCCCGCCAGAGGCTCAAGGCGGTCGCCGAAGGAGGAAGTGGGTTCCTTTACTACGTCTCCCGGACCGGCGTGACCGGTGCCCAGCAGGATTTGAGGGCCGACCTGGGCAGGGAGGTCGACTCGATTCGGAAGGAGGTCGACCTTCCCATCGCCATCGGGTTTGGAATCTCCACACCGGACCAGGCTGGTATGGTCGCTGGAGTCTGCGAGGGTGTGGTGGTGGGAAGCGCCCTGATCAACGCGTTCGATGAGGGGGGAGTTCGAGGTGCCGGCGCCTTTCTGAGAGGGTTACGGAATGGCATGGACGGCTCCCCACTCCCTTCCTGAAGGTTCTTTCGTCAGTCCCCCCAGGCCAGTCGATCCGGCAAGCCTGGATCTGGCTCAACGAAGATCGTGGCTGATTTTTCCAGACGTACGGTCCCGGGCGGGGTCCTTCTCGGTTTTCGCACGTGCTTCCTTCGGGTCCAGTCCACGGGAACGATTCCGGCGTGTCGAGCTCGAGAGTGCAGGGCAGCGAGAATAGCCGCTTCCGAGAGATCCTTCGACGGCGGCGCATCCTCGTCGGTCCATCGAAGGACCACGTGGGCGCCGGACGCTTCTCGAGCATGGAGCCATACATCCTCCGGTCTCGCATGCCGAAAGGTCAGGGCGTCATTTTCGGACGACCCCCTGCCGACCCTGATTTCCAGTCCCCCTGAGCTCCGATATCGTTTGTAGGGGAGGCGAATCTCCGAGCCGCGTACGGGTCCTTTTTCCCTCTGGGGCTCCAAGGAAAGCAGGGCCTTGGCTTCTTCCGGCAGAAGCTCCCCAGCTCTTATGCGTCCCTGAAGTTCGGTCAGCTCTTCCACCCGGTTCCGGGCGACCTTCAGGAGAGAAGGGAGCTTTTTTTGAGCGCGTTCCCGCCGGGCTGCCTCCTGGTAAAGAGCCTCCGCGTTTTCGTGAGGGCTCAGGGTCGGGTCCAGGTGGAGGGTGACGGATTCCCCCTGAAACCCCGTCAGGGTGACCTCCGCCACTCCCCTTTTCAACTCACCGAGACGGGCAAGGAGAAGATTCGCCTTCTCTCGGAAAGCCTCCGCATCGGAAGCCTCCCCCATCTCCCTTTCGATTCCTCGAACCCTTCCTCGAGCTTGGAAGAGGGCTCGCTCCAGGTGGGCAAGGATCCCACGGTCCTGGCTGGGCTGGCCGTCACTCTCCCGACTCGCCGCGTCGAAAGCATCCAGGATCGTGGGGTATCTGGCAGACTTAAATCCTTTTATGTCAAATATATAAGGCTGATATCCTCTAGTTGTTTCTATGACGCAGGGTTGGACCGCTTCGAGAGATCGGAGTCGAAGCCAGAGGGGATACCCTTCAAGGGGTCCCTTGCTGGCCTCAGGGTCTGGAACCGTCCCCCGTCCTCCCGCCGGACTCTCTCCCACCAAGAGGGCCGGCAGGTTCAGTGGAGACGTGAAAGCAACGGTCTCGAGGAGGGCGGTTCGGGCCTGCTCCACGTCGGACCCTACCACCACCTGCTCCCACTCAGCTTCGGTCAGCGCTTCCTCGACACCCCTTCTCTCCGGACGCTCCGGTGGCCGGTAAGCCTGCCCCACGGATAGGTCCCTGCTCCCGGATTGCCTGGTCCAGAGAATGTGCCGGATCCATTCCTCCCCATCCTCGACAAGGACTGCGTTCCATTGGTTTGTGATCAGCTCGATGATGATTTGAACGGAGCGGACACGGCCCCGGACCTTCCGGAAGAGAAAGCGCAGAAGCCGCTCGTCTGGAGGGGCGGTAACCTCCAGAAGATCGGCAGCCAGGGGTCTGGAACCGTCAGGTGGTTCCACCGGGGGGGAAAGGGTTATCCATCCCGTTTCGGGATGCAGGAACCAACGAAGGGTCTGGGAGCGGAAAAAGAGGGACAACTGCCGCCTGTTCCAATCGAAACTATGGCTTCTGAGACGAGCTCCGGCCAGTTGGGCGTTCAGCTCCTTCGCTACAACGGCTGTCAGCGGGGAATCCCAAGTCATCGGCATGCGCTGAACAATAGACTGGCGGACCGGGGGAGGCGAGTTGGGGTAGGGGAGTGATGGAGAGGTTTGACACCCCTCTCCGGCCTTCATAACGTTCGTGCCCTCGCCTCGCAA
>JBDHGR010000308.1:0-10993 GCA_039589815.1 Gemmatimonadota bacterium
CGATGGTCTCTGGAAAGGGGTCATCGACATCGATGACGGAGCCCTGTGTGCCGTGCGGACTTACCTGAAAGGCTACCTGTTCAGCTTCATTCGGGAACAAGCTCGGAAGAGATGGAGGGACGAATGGGAGGAGGCCATGCACCTGGTGGGCGCCGGGACGCTTCTCGACCCTTCGGCTTTCACCATCGGGTTCGCCAGAAGATTCGCCACGTACAAGCGTGCCGACCTCATCTTCCGGGACGAGGAAAGGCTCCTCAAGCTTCTGACCAACCCCTGGCGTCCCGTTCAGATCATCTTCGCAGGGAAAGCCCACCCGGCAGACGATGCAGGAAAGAAGATGTTGCAGAGGGTCTACTCCTATTCGAGGGATCCCCGTTTCGAGGGGCGGATCGCGTTCCTTCAGGACTACGACCTAAACTCCGCCGACCGCCTCGTACAGGGTGTTGATCTCTGGCTGAACGTTCCCGTGGTGCCCATGGAAGCCTCAGGCACCAGTGGAATGAAAGCTGCACTTAACGCTATTCCCCAGGTGAGTACGCTGGACGGTTGGTGGGCAGAAGGCTACACGGGGTTGAACGGGTGGGCCGTTCCGGTAAGCACAGGTTATCCCGATCCGGATGCAGCGGATGCGGAGAACCTCTACTCTCTCCTGGAGAGGGAAGTGGTCCCGCTCTACTACGAGAAAGACAAGGAGGGCCTCTCCAAGGGTTGGGTCCTTCGGATGAAGCACGCCCTCTATACCGCCGGAGCCCGATTCACCGCTGCCAGAATGGTGAGGGATTACGCCAGGGGATGTTATATCCCGTCCATGGGAGGGACCTTGGAAGGGGACGATCCACCGATTGCCGGGTAACGACAACAACCCGATTGACCAGAGTTTTCACCGAACAGTGATATAAGGATCCCAACATCATGGCTCGAGGCACCGGGGCGGCCCGGAAGAAGCGGGTTTCGGAAACGAAACCCCGCGAGGTTGGCCCTTCCCGAAAGGCCCGCATCGTTCACCTTTCCGCCGAGTATTGGCCCTTCATCCGTACCGGAGGATTGGGGGAGGCGGTAAGGGGGATGGCCACCTTTCAGAGCCTGGCCGGCTCGGAAGTAACCGTCCTTCTCCCCCTTTCCCAACGCATCAGGGACGCGGACTACGGCCTGAAGCCTGTTGGCGATCCAATCACCGTTCCGATCGGCCACCGATTGGAGAATGGTCGGCTTTGGGAGGCGACGAATGGAACCGACGGCCCTCGGGTCCTGTTCCTTGAGAACGAAGACTACTTCGGCCGACTCGGCGTTTACGGGGAGGGGGGTGAGGACTATCCGGACAACCACCTCCGGTTCTCCTTCCTTGCGGCGGCTGCCGTCCAGGTCCTTCCCGAGATCGCACCCGGCCCGGACCCCGTGCTCCTTCACATGCATGACTGGCACACCGCCTTGGCCGGCGTTTACCTCCGGATCCTGGGGAAGGGAGACCCGTTCGCCGACCAGGTCGCCACGGTGCTTTCCGTCCACAACGGGGGCTTCCAGGGACACTTCCCCCGAGAGGTCTTGGCCGAAATGGGTCTTCCCCTCGAGTTCTTCCATATGGACATCATGGAGTGGTACGGCCGGGCGAATGTCCTGAAGGCGGGGTTGGTCTTTACCGACATGGCCACCACCGTGAGTCCCAGTCACAGCTTCGAGCTGCGAACCGAAGCCGGCGGTTTTGGCCTGCACGACACCTTCCTGGGCCTCCACGACCGCCTGGTGGGCGTTCTCAACGGAATCGACAACCGAATCTGGAATCCGGAGGTTGATCCCGACATCGTGGCCCCCTATTCCGCCAATGACCTTTCTGGGAAGACCGCTTGCAAAGCATCCCTTCAAAAGGAGTACGGGCTCGCCGAAGACTCCGACACCCTTCTCATCGGCATGGTGGCCCGCCTGGTGGCCCAGAAGGGAATGGACCTGATCCTCGGTGGCCGGGCCATCCGGGAGATGGACGCTCAGTTCATCTTCCTGGGAAGCGGTGAGGATCGTTTCGAGGAGGGGTTGAAAAACCTGGCTGCCGCACATCCTGGGCGAGTGGCTGTTCAACTCGACTTCACGGAAGAACGTGAACATCGGGTCGTGGCGGGGGCCGACGCCCTTCTGATGCCGTCCCTTTACGAGCCTTGTGGCCTCACCCAGATGAGGGCCATGCGGTACGGCACCGTCCCCCTTGCCCGTCGGGTTGGAGGCCTGGACGACACGGTGGAAGACGGGCACACCGGGCTCCTCTTCGACGACTACAAACCGGAGCGCCTGGACTGGCTCATCGAACGGGCTATCGCCCGTTACCAGAAGCCAGCCACCTGGCGGGACACCATTGAGCACGGAATGGCAGAGGATTTTTCCTGGGAACGGGTCGTGAACCGATACTTCGAGGTCTATGACCAGGCGTTCGAGACACGATCCGAATCCCTGAACGAGCAAAACACTTGAACGAGCGGAATGCCTGAGGAGCGAAGATGCACTTCGTCCTGACTCTACACAGTCACCTTCCCTATGTCCTGAACCATGGCCGCTGGCCGCACGGGAGTGATTGGTTATGTGAGGCCACTCTGGACACTTACCTCCCCCTCCTGGAAGCTCTCTCGGAGCTTGAACAGGGGGGCACCGTTGCACCGGTTACCCTGGGCATTACCCCGGTACTGGCCAACCAACTCGCCAGTCCCCGGTTCCGGGAGGAGATGGACGCTTTCTTCCGACAGCGCTTGAAGGCCTGCGAGGAGGCCCCGGCCTCTCTCATCGACACCGGAGACCGGGATCTCCTGACTTTGGTGGACTATTGGCGGGCCCGTTTTTTGAGGTTCCAGCGCCTGTTCGAGGAAATCGAGGGAAACCTTCTCGGGGCCTTCCGAAGGTTGGAAGACGAGGCTCGGCTGGAGATCATCAGCTCGGCTGCCACCCACGGATTCCTCCCTCTTCTGGGACGGGAGGAGAGTGTCCGATTGCAGCTGGCCGTTGGTTTTTCGGAACATCAACGGCTCTTCGGTCGGGACCCGAAAGGGTGCTGGGCTCCAGAGTGTGCGTATCGGCCGGAGGGACGGTGGGACCCCATCCCTGGCGTATCGCTGGCGGCGCCACGGGCCGGTTTGGAGGACTTCCTGTCCGAGGCTGGGTTCCGGTACTTCTTCGTGGACACACACATGGCGGAAGCCGGCCAGGCCCTGGGGTGGTCGGGAGATGTCACCCCTGGAGTGGAACGATTCGATGCAGAATTTGCAGGAGAGTCCCGAGCAGCAACTGAGCCTCCGGCGCGTTCGGCCTACCAGACCTATTTCGTCGGGGATCCCAGTAGCGGAAAGGGACTGGCTGCTTTCGTGCGAGAACCCGAAGCCTCCAAACAGGTTTGGAGTAGGCAGCTTGGGTACCCGGGAGATGGGTCCTATCTGGAATTCCACAAAATCCGCTGGCCAAGCGGCTTGAAATACTGGAGTGTCACCGGCCCCGATGTGGATCTGGGAGAGAAGAGCCCCTACCAGCCCAAGGAAGCCGGCTACCGCTCCGGCGGCCATGCCAGCCACTTTGCCGGCCTTCTTGGCCACATCCAACGGAAGGCGCGCCTGGGGCCTTCCGGAGTGGTTATGGCACCCTTTGATACGGAATTGTTCGGACACTGGTGGTTCGAGGGGGTGGATTTTCTACGGGAGCTATTCGTCAGACTCCCTTTCCGGGAGGGTGTGATCCCCGTCACGGCCTCAGAACACCTGGACTCTTTCCCGGCCCAGGCTGCCATCCGGCCTCTCCAGGGGTCCTGGGGAGCCAACGGCGACTTCAGCATGTGGCTCAACGACGCCACCCGGTGGACCTGGGAGCGCCTCTGGCCCCTGGAGGATCGGTTCTGGGAAGCTGCACCGAGAGCCCTGGCCTCAGAGGAGACCCGGCCCATCTTGGCCCAGGCGGCCCGTCAGCTCCTCCTGGCTCAGTCCTCGGACTGGCAGTTCATGATCTCAACAGGCGCGGTACCCGACTACGCAGAAAAGAGGTTCAACCTACACTGCGACGGCGCCGAGATGCTTCTGGGCGCGCTGAGCCTCACGGCAACCGAGGAAGATCTCGCCACCGGCTTGGAGATGGTGCATGAGTTACAAACCAGGGACGACCTCTTCCCCAATATCCTGGCTTCGGTCGAGGAGATCCTGAACCGGGGCTGAGGTTATGACGGCTTCTCCACTCTCGGTGGTCATCCACGGCCATTTCTACCAACCCCCCCGGGACGATCCCTGGTTGGAAACCTTCGAAGCCCAGCCATCCGCCGCTCCGTACCACGACTGGAACGAGAGGGTGGAGGAGGAGTGCTACCGCGCCGTAGTGGCGGCTCGAGTCCCGGGCCCTGAAGGGCGAATCGCCAAGATTATCAACGCCCTTGAGCACATCAGCTTCAACTTCGGCCCCACCCTTTTGGAGTGGATGGAGACCAAGGCTCCGGAAACCTATAGATCCATCCTGGAGGCTGATGTCAGAAGCGGGAATTCGAACGGAGGGAACGGGAACGCCATCGCGCAGGCCTACCACCACACCATCCTCCCCCTGGCCTCCAGGAGGGAAAAGGTGTCTGAGGTCCGGTGGGGCGTGGCAGACTTCCGAAGACGTTTCCGACGGGATCCGGTCGGAATGTGGCTCCCCGAAACGGCGGTGGACGGCATCACCCTGGACGTTCTGGCACAGGAGGGAATCGCTTTTACCATCGTGGCGCCCCACCAGGTGGAAGAACCTCCTCCGGACGGCCTACCAGGGTTCTATCGGACCCCAGGCGGCCGATCTGTGGCGCTATTCGTGTACAACGGTCCGCTGTCTCACGGGGTTGCATTCGGCTCCCTGCTCCAGGACGCCGAGAAATGGGCGACCGACATGGTTGACCCCGGACGTCCCCCGTCAGTCTCCGATCACCTCATATCCGTCGCCACCGACGGTGAAACCTACGGGCACCATCACCGTTTTGGAGAGATGGCCCTAGCCGCGGTCCTGGACCGGCT
This sequence comes from Gemmatimonadota bacterium, assembly GCA_039589815.1. GTDB lineage: Bacteria > Gemmatimonadota > Gemmatimonadetes > Longimicrobiales > Gaopeijiaceae > JABDNZ01. The sequence continues at coordinate 4,995 of JBDHGR010000308.1, forward strand.
TCAACGGGATCCCCGGGCGAGGGTGGAGAATTTCTCCTCGTTCCTCTCCCGGCATCCGGCCAAGCACGAGGTGACCTTGGTGGAACCCTCCTCGTGGAGCTGCTCTCACGGGGTGGATCGTTGGAGGTCCGATTGTGGCTGCAAGATGCACCCCTCCATAGAAACACAACAGCGGTGGAAGGGTGGGCTCCGGGACGCAGTGGAGTGGCTGGCGGCCCAGATTCATCGGATCTATGAGACCGAGTCCGCCACTCTTCTGGGGGACCCTTGGGCGGCCAGGGATCGTTACGGGCCCTTGGGCGAATCCGACACGAAGGAGGTCCGGGTTCTGGCGATCTTGGAGTTGGAGCGTCAAGTCACCTCCTGTGGGTGGTTCTTTGATGACCTGGCCGGGATCGAGCCCGTGCAGGTCCTTCGGTATGCGGCCAGGGCCCTGGAGCTCACCGGCCCGGAGCAGGAGACGTTGACAGAAGCTTTCCTGACGCATCTGGAAAAAGCGGCCTCCAATGAAACGCCTCCTCGGAGTGGCCGCGACATATTCCTGGAAGAAGCGAAGCCACGGGTTCCGGCGTACCTCAGGGTGGCAGGGGGCGCCGCGCTCTGGAGTACGGTAGTGGAAGCTGAAGACGGCACGGAGGTTTTCGATCAGATCAGCGGTTTTTCAGTAACCCGCTTGCCGTCTGGATCGTTCCAGGTCACCCACAGACGAACCGGGCGCAACTGGACGGTGGACGCCAGGATGTACCGTCCGTCAGCGGGGCTGGGCGCAGTAGCGGTGCGGCCCGTTGGGGAGGACGGACCGTTCCTCCCCTTGGAGCTAGGCGACCTGCCGGAAGACTTCCGTCTTCCCACAATCGCGGCCCTCACGCAGAAGGTCCCAGACCCTGGCCAAGCGCTCATCTGCGCCGTGAAAGAGTTGGGTGAGGGAGTCGAAGGACCTGCCACGAATCAGATTGAGCGGGTTCGGGATCTGGCCGACCTCCACATCCTCATGGGCCTTCCCATCCCTTTCGATGCCCAGACCACCTTCTTCAGATTCCTGAAGGACGCAAAACCCGAGGTCGCCCAGAGGCTCGCCATCCTGCGAGGACCCCTTGGCTTCACACCCGCTCCATGAGCGTCACAATGCATGACCCTGTGTATTTCGCCTTTGGGCTCCACGCCCACCAGCCTGTGGGCAACTTCGACCACGTCTTCGACGAACACCTCAGAGACGTTTACGAACCTTTCCTGGCCCGGGCGGTGGAAGGGGACCTCTTCCCTCTCACCCTGCATCTTTCCGGACCTCTCCTCGACTGGCTGGAAGCCCACGGCTCCAGTTACCTGGACTTGGTTGGCCGGCTGGTCTCCGACGGGAAGCTGGAGCTCCTCCTGGCAGGATACTATGAACCGATACTCCCATCGCTCCTGCGAGAGGACCGGATCGATCAGGTCCGATGGATGCAGGATGCCCTGAGGAACCGTTTCGGGGTGGATGCCAAGGGACTCTGGCTGACAGAGAGGGTCTGGGAGCCCGACCTGGCGGCGGACCTGGCCGAGGCCGGTGTGGAATATGTTCTCGTGGACGACCGGCACTTCGTGGCTTCTGGCTTCCCCCGGGACCAACTCCACAAGCCCTTCCGAACCGAATCAGGCGGAAAGAGCCTCGGAGTGTTCGCCATCGACGAAAAGCTCCGGTACTTCCTCCCCTTCCACCCAGCGGAGGACACCGTCAACTACCTCCGCGAGCTCAGAGCATCGGGCCGCCGCCTGGCCGTGGCAGCTGACGACATCGAAAAATTCGGAGGGTGGCCCGGGACGCGGGAGTGGGTCTACGAACGGGGCTGGCTCGACAATTTCATTCGGGCCATGAAGAATCTGGAGGAAGAGGGTGGGGTCAAAATGGCGACCTTCGCCCAGGCTTTGTCCGATCTACCCAGTGGGGGCACTGCGTATCTACCTTCCTCCTCCTACCGTGAGATGGAAGAGTGGGCCCTTCCCACCGATGCTTTCCGCCGCCTGGAGGAGCTGAAAAAGATCCTGGGTGAGGAACTGTTCTCCAAAGGGGACAGCCCGTTGGTCAGAGGCTCCCACTGGCGGAACTTCCTGGTGAAATACCCCGAGTCCAATCGAATGCACAAAAAGACCCTGGCCCTTTCCAGGTTGTGCCGCGAGCGAGGAGATCCGGAAGGAGCTCGTCAAGCCCTGGGAGCGGCCCAGTGCAATGACGTCTACTGGCACGGGGTGTTCGGGGGCCTCTACCTGAGGCATCTGCGGGACGCTGTCTGGCAGAAGCTCGCGGAAGCAGAAGGCAGGTTGAGGGAAGGCGAAGGTTTGACCATCGAAAGGGTGGATCTGGACCTGGATGGCCACCAGGAACTCTGGGTCCACTCCGCCAGCTTCTCCGCCCTGGTGAGCCCGGACCGGGGTGGCGCCCTGGAAGAACTGACGCTCTTCAGGGAGGGGGTGAATCTGGCCAACACCCTCACCCGTCGGAGGGAAGCGTACCACGAGCGAACCGGGGAGGGAGAGGAAGCCGTGGGGGAGAGCGGCTCGAACCGCGATGGACAGGATACTTCCTCGGCCCCCTCTATTCACGACCTGGAGGATCACCTGCGGTTCACCGAGCTTCCACCGACCGATGCTGTCGACAGGGCCCTCTTCCAGGAACGGATCCTCCCGGGCGACCTGGAATTGGACATCTATCGCGATGGCCGATTCGATCCGATCCGCTCCTGGGCAGAGGAAAGCCTCAACCTCCAGGGGGTGGAGGCGGGCGGGGACCCGACCGCCCGCTGGGTGGAGGCATCTCTGGTGGATGGAAAAGAGGGCACTTTCGAGAAACGGATCCGTTTTACCGAAGACGGGGCCGTAGAGGTCTTTTTCAACTGGGACCCCACCGGATACCCCGAGGACAGCTTCTTTTCAACAGAGCTATCCCTGGGGGCCGAAGGAAAGGTCCAGGCCGTCCCGGAATCGACCTCCTGGAGCTTTCCCATCTCCACATTCTCCAAATCGGAGAAGGGCTTTGACGAAACCGAGCAAGGTAAGTCGGTCACGATCCGGTGGCCCATCCATGGGGGCTGGGGGCGGGTACGTTTGACCCGGTGAGAGGCTAGAACGGAACCTCCCGAAAACCCGATCTCGACGCTCCCCCATTCGTCTCCCTACATTGAGGCCACTCAGGGGCGCCGGTAGCCAGGCCATCGGCCGTGGCTGCCCCTTGTTTGGTCACAATGGAGCTTGGAAAGGGAGCCGATGAAACGGATTCTGGTTACCGGTGCCGCCGGGCAGGTAGGGTCCGACCTGGTAATGACACTCCGGGAGCGCTACGGGGGCGAGAACGTCCTGGCCTCCGACATACGGGAGCCCGATGATGAGGTGGGAAAGGGGGGACCTTTCGAAACCGTGGACTGCACCGATCACGCCGTCATGGACCAGGCAGTCGTCCGGTTCAAGGCCGACACCATCTTTCACCTGGCCGCCATTCTCTCCGCCGTGGGAGAAGCGGACCCCCATCGGGCCTACGAGGTGAATCTGGGCGGTCTGGAGAGCACCCTGGAAGTAGCCCGGGTGAGGGAGTGCGCGGTGTTCATCCCGAGCTCCATAGCGGCTTTCGGGCCTTCCACCCCACCCGACCCAACGCCTCAGGTCACGATCCAGCGTCCCACCACCATCTACGGCGTAACGAAGGTGGCAGGTGAACTGCTTGCCGACTACTTCCATGTCAGGTTCGGAGTGGACACCAGGGGCGTTCGCTACCCTGGCCTCATCTCGTGGGTGACGGAGCCGGGTGGGGGGACCACGGACTACGCGGTCGAGATCTTCTACGAGGCAATCCGGAAAGGAAGCTACACCTGCTTCCTGAGGCCCGATGCCCAGTTGGACATGATGTACATGCCGGACGCTATCAAAGCCTCCATCAACGTGATGGAAGCAGATCCCGCCCGGCTCATCAACAGGAATGCTTTCAACATTGCCTCCATGCAGTTCACCCCCGATCAACTGGCGGCGGCCATCCAGAAACACATTCCAGAATTCACCATCGAATACGACGTGGACCCACTCAGACAAGGGATAGCCGATTCATGGCCCAGGCGCCTGGACGACACGGCCGCTCGAGAGGAGTGGGATTGGGAGCCAGATTACGACCTGGACTCTATGGTGGAAGACATGCTCCTGAACCTCAGAGAAAAACTGGGTTGAGGGGCACCTTCAGTTTCGACGCCGCTTTCAATCGAACCGCTTAGTTGAACAGGACAGGATTCAATGCCACTGCATCGACTGACTGAGGTCCTCCGGCGCCACGTGTCCGGCTTGGAAGAAAAGGGTACCGCAAAAGGCGCCGAATCGGTGGTCACCAAAGCCATCCCGCCATCCGGCGACCGCGGCCCCCGGTTCCACCTCGAGGGGGAGGGGGAGAAGGAGTTTCTGAGAATGAACTCCAACTCTTACCTGGGAATGTCCCTCCGGCCGGAGATCATGAGGGCTGAGGAGGAGGGCACGTCTCGATACGGGGCTGGCCCCGGCGCGGTCCGATTCATCAGCGGCACCTACGACGTGCATATCGAACTCGAGGCGGCCCTAGCCACCTTCCATGGCCGGGAGGACGCCATGATCTTCTCCTCGGCTTATGCTACGATCATGGGCACCATTAGCCCCCTGGTCTCGAAAGAGACCGCGCTCATCAGCGACGAACTGAACCACAACTGCATTATCAACGCCGTCCGCCTTTCCCGGCCCAAGGAGAAGGTGGTCTACCCCCACCTCGACATGGCCGCTCTGGAGGATTCCCTGGAATCGTTCAAAGGGAAGGTGGACCGGGCCCTGATCATCACCGATGGAATCTTCAGCATGCGTGGAGATCACGCGCCTATGGACGAGATCATGGCTTTGGCCCGGAAACACGACGAAGACTACCCGGAGAATGTGGTGGTGGTTATGGATGATTCCCACGGGGTCGGGTCCTTCGGAGAGACCGGCAGGGGTACGGAGGAGTACACGTCAGCCCCACAGATCGACATCCTTGTGGGCACCCTGGGAAAAGCCTTCGGTGTCAACGGTGGCTACGTGACCTCCAACTCGGCCCTGATCAGGTTCCTTCGAGAGTCGGCCCCTTTCTACATCTACTCCAACCCCATCACCCCGGGAGAAGCCAAAGCAAGCCTGGCCTCCCTGGCCCTTCTGGAATCCTCCCGAGGCCTGGAGCTCCTGGTTCACCTGAGGGCCATGACAGCACGTTTCGAGAACGGTTTGGGCAAGCTGGGCATGGAGACCATTCCGGGAGAACACCCGGTGGTTCCCCTCATGGTCCGGGACACGGCCAAGACCAACGCTCTCGTGGAACACCTCTACGCCAACGGGGTCCTGGCCACCGGGTTGGCTTACCCCGTTGTCCCGCGGGGTGACGAGGAGATTCGTTTCCAAATAAACGCCGATCACACCGAACAGGACGTGGACCGGGTCCTGGAGGTTTTGGGGAGCTTCTAACCGGGAGCGACGGGCCGCGGGACCGCACCCAACCAGGAACATAAATTTGCTCAGGACATCCACCTTCTCCGGCATGACCGCCCTCGTCACTGGGGGGGCAAAGCGCCTCGGCCGAGAAACGGCCTTGGCCCTGGGTCGGGCAGGTGCCGACCTTGCCCTCCACTACAACTCTTCCCGCGCTCCTGCCGAGGCTTTGTGCGAAGAGTTCGCGGGCATGGGAAGACGGGCCTTCCCGATCCAGGCCAACCTTAGCGATCCCGCCGAGGTCGAAAGCCTGTTCGACCAAGCTTGGGAGGGGACCGGCGGTCTGGACTTCCTGGTGAACAACGCAGCCATCTTCCCCGGGGGAGGCTTGGACGAGATGGAGCTCCAGCACCTCCACGAGAACATCGAGGTCAACGCCTGGGCTCCCTTCGTCCTGACACGGGCCTTCTGGAGGAAGATCCAGGGTACGGACCGACTGGGATCGGTCGTGAACCTCCTGGACACGCGGTTGGTGGGAGGTGACCTGGCCCACGCCGCTTACCACC
>JBDHGR010000309.1:0-7849 GCA_039589815.1 Gemmatimonadota bacterium
AGTGCCTCCCGGGAATTGAAGTGGAGGAAATGCTCTTCCATGAACCGACGAATTGCGCCCATTCACTGATCCTTCTTCCGTTCCTTCCTAAGCACCCTTCCTGCCAGCACACCGGTAAACTCCCGGTCCTTGATGGCGGCTTGGCCGTTCACATAAACGTGGACCATCCCCTCGGAGAGCTGGTGGGGTTCTGTGAACGTCGCATGGTCGGCAAGGGTCCCCGGATCGAAGACCACGACGTCGGCCGCCATGCCCTCCTGGATGACTCCACGGTCGGGGATTCGGTAGACCTGGGCCGGAAGGGAAGTCATGCTCCGAATGGCGAACGGCAGATCAATGACCTCCTCTTCCATGACGTAATGCCTGATCTTCCGTGGGAAAGCGCCATAGGCCCTGGGGTGCGGCACCCCCTCCATCCACGGGACCAGATCCCCGTCGGAGGAGGCCATGGTCCAGGGTTGTCTCATGAAGGTGTGGATATCCTCCTCGTGCATGTTGAAGGAGACGATTGAAGGCGAGGCCTCCTTGAAGAACTCGATGGAGAGGTCGATGGGATCCAATCCCCTTTCCGCGGCTACGTCACTCAGGAGCCGGCCTTCGATCGTTGTGTCCTGGCGATACCGGCGGAACTGAATCCGGTCCGCCCCTCCCCGACGAGCGAGGTTCTCCACCATCTCCGCCCGGATCCGGGCCATCGCCTCCGGATCGTCGAACCTGGCCATCAAGGAGTCCTGTCCCCCCCCCTGGGCCCACCGGGGAAGTAGGGCCGCCGACAGCCCCGTCGCGGAAGCCGGGTATGGGTACTGGTCCGCCCAGACCTCCACACCCTCGGCCCGGGCCCTCTCGATGCGGTGGGCAACGGCCTGAGAAAACCCCCAGACGTTGGGGCCGAGGACCTTCGCGTGAGTGAATACGCCTGGGATACCGGCTTCACGGGCTACCGTAATGACCTCCTCCACCGCATTCACGACCCCCACGGAATAATCTGATTCGTCTCTGACATGGCTTTGGTAGGGCACCCCGAATTCCGCTGCCACCTTCCCCAACTCCACATGCTCGTTGGTGTCGGAGTAGCTGCCCGGCGTATAGAACGGACCCGCCGAGAACCCCCAGGCACCTTCGTTGAGCCCGGTCCGGAGCAAACCCTTCATTTCCTCGAGTTCCTGGGGTGTCGCTAGCCGGTCTTCCATCCCGATTACGGCCTGCCGGAGGGACCCGTGACCAACCATCTGGCCCACGTTCACACCCAGCCCGTCCCGAAGGAACTGCTCCCTTTGAGCCGCCAGATCCAGGGGACTCCGCCCGTCCGGGTTTGCCAGGATCATGGTGAGGCCCTGGGCCAGGAGAGGCCTGCCGTGACTCAATTCGGCCGTGGCCAGGCCACCGCCCGCATGGGTGTGTGTATCGATGAAGCCTGGGGCCACGAAGAGGCCGGTTGCATCGATCTCTTCGCGTCCTCGAGCGTTGGTGAGATCCCCCACCGCGGCGATGCGGTCCCCCTCCAGGGCCACGTCGGCGTAGAGCCAGGGGTTGCCCATTCCGTCAAGGACTTTGCCGTTCCGGATGATCACGTCGTAGAGATGCTGTCCCGGATCAGATCCCCTGAACCGCGCCCCCAGGGCACTCCCCCCCCAGTCCGGATCGGCAACCCCTTCCCACCGACCGGTCTCCGCGTGGTACCGTATCCCGTGCAGCCTTCCAAAGGCCGCTTTCCTGGGGATTTCCCGTACGGAAAGGCCAAGGGCCCTCACGGCATCCACCAGCTCCGGGGAGAACCCGGCTCCCTCGTGGGTTTCCAAAACGACACCTCCAGTCCGGTCCGCCCCCACCCGAGGGGCGGTGACAGCCTCGGGGAAGGGAAGCCCTCCGTCCACGAAATGCACCACGGCGTTCACTACCGCTACTGGGATTTGTGCGCCCCCGGCACCACCCAAAACCAAGAGGGGGTCCCCATCTTTCAGGACCATGAACGGGCATATGTTTGAACGGGCTCGCTCCCCGGGTTCCATTGCACCCAAATACCCGCCGAGAGTGGAGGCGTAAAGAAAACCCAGGCCCGGCGTAACGACTTTGGACCCCATGCTGGGCCCTAGGGTCTGAGTAAGGGCCACCATCATGCCATCGGAGTCGGCCGTTGAGAGGTGGGTGGTATGGCCCCCTGTCAGGTGATCCCAAGGGTCGAACCCCGCCGTCACCCCTGCTTCGGTTCCAATTGACGTCCCAATCCCCACACCGATTTCGGCTGCACGCTGAGCGGCCCACTCTTTCGAGGTGAGCTGTTCCGCCATCTCCAGGGGCCCCTGAAGGCGCCAGTCCTCGAACGCCAGGGTCAGCGCCCGACCCACGTGGGCGGCTCGTTCCGCCGGAACCATGGACTGGAGATCGAAATTCTCGAGGATTTGCAGGGCCTCGATCGCCAGAGCCCCCGCCGAAGGGATGTAACTTCCCACCATTTCGTAACCCCGATAACTCCCCCGGACCACATGGGCATCCTCCGCCCGATATTCGTTGAGGGACTGGAGGGTCACCGCCCCGCCGTTCGCTCGCATGTCCTCGGCCATCCTCCGGGCGATCTCACCCCGGTAGAAGTCCTCTCCTTCTCGTTTCGAAATCGTGGTCAGCGTCCGGGCAAGGTCGACGTTTGCCAGGATCTCCCCCTCGGCGTAGGGCGAGCCGTCGGGCTTGAGATAGTACCGCCGTGTGCCCTCGAACTCCCCTGCTTGGCCCGCCGCCGAAGCGAACTGGCGGGCAACGATCGAGTTCACGGGGAAGCCATCCTGGGCGAATCGAATCGCTGGACCCATGACGGTCTCCAGAGGGAGCGTTCCGCACTCACCTTGGAGCCGAACCAGCCCGGCCACCGCGCCCGGCACACCAATGACCGCATACCCATAACCCGCTTGCGGTGCGGTATCGGGATCGTACGTGAGGGGAGCCTGGGTCGTGGCGTCGATCCCCCGGATCTCACCGTTGGGAAGACGGACGAGAATCTGGGTCCGGCCCCCAATGCTGTTCATGGTGGGTTCAACGACAGCGATGGCGAAGGCCGCTGCCACCGCGGCGTCGGCAGCGTTCCCTCCAGCCTCCAGAATCTGGGTTCCTGCCCAGGTCGCCAACGGTTGGGCAGTGGAAACCATCCCGAAGCTGGAGTAATCCACCTGGAGTTGGAAGGGCGGAGGCTCTTGGGCCTGGGCGGCCGGTGCCGGCAGACCGGCCCGTGCAAGGAGAACTGCCGAAAGAACCAACAGGGTGTTCCGGGAGAGGGACCATATTCGCCGGGAGGCAGGACTGAGAGAATGCATACAACTCTCCAAGTCGGGGTGGGGATTCGAGGAGCTGAATGTGCATCCTCGAGGTGAGAGGTGGCTAGGGTGGCACCCGAAGAGGGAACGTCTGAACGACAATGGGACCCGACCAAGGTCGGGCCCCAAAGGATCAACCGAGCAGGAGGGCTTCATACCTCCTCGATATAGCCTCCTTCTTTGAGGAGTTCCCGTAGTCGAATCTCCCTCTCTGGGAGGGAGGTCCGAGCTATGAGGCGCGCAAAGCGGATCCGGTCGTCTTCAGAGACCTTATCCAATACCCCAATCGGAGCTCCGTATCGGAGGAGAATCCTCTTGGCATCCACCGCCACTGAGTCGTTCACTGAATCCCCTTCTGTCACCGAATGGACCAGGAGGCGAAAACACATAATTTTAGCCCCTTCAGAACGGTTTTCCAACGTGTATCCACTCGGAGAGGGCCTGGACTTGCCTCTCCGCACAGGATCTTGGAGCCATGGCCCGAGAGTTTCTCACCTACCTCGATTGGTTCCTCCTCCCGGCGGCCCTCGCCATTGGCGTGGCCCGAAACCTCAGTGAGAGAACCGACGATGAGCAACGCCTGGAGTCCGGAGCCCGGTTCGGACAGCTAGCCTTTGTTCTCTTCAGGGAAGAGGTGGGTGCCACGTCGGGAGAGTTGGCACAGGTGGCTCCCATTCTTCCTGACCCGGATCCCTCCTCAGCAATCATTCAAGCCGCCCAACGAGGAGACACCGTGGCTGCCCTGAGGACCCTGTCGGAGGATTTGGTTTTTTCAGTAGCGCTAGCAGAAACTCGGGGAGATGGCGCGGACCCTGGCATTCTTGAAAGGCAATGGTGAGGACCTGGCTCCCTAAACTCTCGCCCAAGCCATCGACTTCGGTGTCACCCGTCTTTCGGAAGATGAAGTGGAGTCAACGTTGACCGACGGTCCTCTTCTGCGAGAGGTCATGGACCTCTCCACACCCACATCCGATCTACCCTCTGCGGGCATTTTAGCCATGGGACCAACGCCTACGGCATTTGCTTCCTTGCGGGAAGGACCCGGACACCTCCTGGTCTTGACGGGGCCCAGATACGGAAAATTCCTCCGTGGACGCCGCTTGAGTCTGGCCGGTCTGGGAGGAATAGCGTGTCTGCTCGGGTCAGTGTTTCTGCTTCGCGGGCGATCCCGGGGTGGGGACGCGGTGGCTAGTTCATCTCCCGCTCGTCCGGACCGGGAAGGTAGGCAGCAAGGGAAAACCGGGGCACCCGGGCTTTGAACCGGGATCCGTCGGAACGCTCGAAAATGTAGTGGCCCTCCATGTATCCGGCGGGGGACTTGAGCACGCAATAGCTCTTGTACTCGTGCGTCCCACCGGGATCCAGGAGTGGTTGTTGCCCCACCACGCCCTCCCCATTCACCTCAGAGTCCTCTCCCGTGGAATCGTGGATCTTCCAATGGCGGAAGAGAAGTTTCGCCTCCTCCTCCCCTCGGTTCTCCATCTCCACGTGATAAGTGAATACGAATCGATCATCGTCGAGAGAAGAATCGACCAGGGAAAACGCGGGCCGGACCCGAATGACTATGCCGTCCGTGACCTCTTGGTAATCCATACCTCTGCTCAACACTTTTTGCAGACGCCAAAGATTGAAACCATCTTTATGTTTACTACCCCAGAGTCTTCGGGTGGATGCACCCGAATCCCGGCGCCCAAGGAGGGCCTACACAATGCCAGACGAGACCTCTGGTCTCTCCCGTTCGGTGGAGGACTACCTCAAGGCCATCTATTCTCTGGGCGAATCCGGGAAGGCGGCCTCCACCTCCGCAATCGCCGAAGCCCTCGAAGTACAGCCGGCATCGGTGACGGGAATGGTAAAACGACTGGCCGACTCCGGTTACCTGGAACACGTCCCCTACCGGGGCGTCAAGCTTACTGACGAAGGTACCCACGAAGCCCTTCGAATCGTCAGGCGGCACCGGATTCTCGAAACCTATCTCACCGGGCGCCTGGGTTTCCGCTGGGAGGATGTTCACCAGGAAGCCGAAAGATTAGAGCATGCCGCTTCTGACGAACTCATCGAACGAATGGCAGCAGCCCTGAAGAATCCCAGTCACGACCCGCATGGAGCCCCCATACCCACATCCTCCGGCGAAGTGGAGCTCACCGATTCCTACACGCTGGCCGAGCTGGCGCCGGGTGAGGAGGCTCAGGTGCGTGCGGTCCGTGACGATGACAGCGAAGGTCTCCGGGCCGTGGAAACCGCCGGGCTCCTACCCGGAACCCGAGTCCGGGTCATCGGCCGGACCATCAGCCCTCCCGTCCTGCACGTAGAGGTGGATGTTTCCAGCCACCCCGATGAAAAGGAGGAAGCAAGCGCTGCCCGCGAAGGCACTGAACCGGAAGCTTTGGAGGTGGCGTTGGCCATTGCCCCATGGGCGGAGAGCGCCAGGAGCAATGATGAACGATCGGATCATCCTGGGAGTGGCTGGTGGCAGTGGATCAGGGAAAACCACCGTAGTGGAGGAGATCCTGCGGAGCCTCCACCCTGCCACAGTCTCCATCATTCACCACGACTCCTACTATAAGGATCTGGTGCACCTTCCCTTCGACGAGAGGGCGGAGATCAACTTCGATCACCCAGATGCACTGGAGACGAGCCTTCTCGTGGAGCACCTGACCAGGTTGCGTGCCGGTGAAGCGGTCGATGTCCCCGTCTACGATTTCGCCACTCACACCCGGACCGAGGAGATCCGGAGGGTGGAGGCCACGGGCGTAGTCATCGTGGACGGCATTCTGGTCTTGGCCGACCCTCGTCTTCGAGACCTATTGGACATCAAGGTCTTCGTGGACACCGACGCCGACATCCGCTTCATCCGTCGGCTGAGACGGGATATCCGAGACCGTGGCCGGTCGCTGGAGTCGGTGGTGGATCAGTACCAGGAGACGGTTCGCCCCATGCACCAGGCGTTCGTGGACGGGAGCCGGGCATTCGCGGACATCATCATCCCGGAGGGAGGTCGCAACCAGGTGGCCATTGACCTCCTGGTCTCCCGCCTGAGGATGGTGGGGAGCTAGGAGCCGGCGCCCGCACCCTTCAGGGCGTGATCAGCGCTTTCGTCACCCGCAGGGCCTCAACGTCAGCCAACGCCTGATTCGCCTCCTCCAGGGAGTACCTCTTCCCCACGATGTTCTGCAGCGGAAGAGAATCGCTGTGGCGGGCCAACAGCGTCAGAGCCCGGGTGAGGTGTTGGAACCCCGTGCCCCACTGCCCAAGGACCTCGGCATGTTTCCGGTTGATGTCCAGATGGGGATTCACCGGGGCGGTCCCCACGTCGGAGTAGTGCCCCACGATGACGTACTTCCCCCCGTCCCGCATGAGGTCCAGCCCCTCGGGAATGGCGCTGGGATGCCCCGCAGCCTCGATCACCACGTCCACACCCCGTCCGCCCGTAAGGGAAAGGACCCGGTCCCTTCTCTCTTCGGGCGTCGTGCCATCCAGCTCGAAAGTCTCGTCGACACCGAAGCTCCGACCCAACGACAACCGGCTCTCAGGAGCCCCGATCATGAAAACCGCCGACGCCCCACCCAACCCCGCGAAGGCTGCTGCTGAGAGCCCCACCGGTCCAGAGCCTTGGACCAAGACCGTGTCCCCCAGTTCGAGCCGACTCCGGTCCACCGCAGCGAACCCGGTGAAGAGCCCGCACCCACCCCCGATTACCTGGTCCGCCGTGACGCCCTCGGGTATCCGGAAGACTTTCACCCCGGGCTTGAGGTAGATCCTCTCTGCCCATCCGCCCAAGAGGCCGTCCCGGGCCGAGTAGGTGATGCCGTAGACCTTCCGGCTGGAACATCGGTTGGGCTGCCGAGCCACCAGGCAGTGATAACAGGACCAGCAGGTTTCGTGGACGTCATAGAACGTGACGACATCCCCGGGTCTGAGGGGGTTTCCCAGGGCATCGGCGCGGACTCCCGGGCACTCCCGAACCCGGCCCACACTCACATGCCCCGGAATGATGGGATAGGGAACGCCGGCCAAACGGCCGTGAAGAAGATGGACGTCGGTGCCACAAACCTCGCTGGCAACCGTCTCCAGTAGGACCGATCCGGGCTCCAGTTCGGGGTCGTCCAGCTCCCACAGCTCTACAGGAGCATGAGGAGCCACCATGACTGCTGCTCGTACGCTCATGCGGGGAAAGTACAGGCTGGGCCCAAGGGGTGCTACGCCCTCATTGGTCGCCGGAACAGAGCGGAATACCCGGGCCCTGAGTGCCCACCACTCGCACGGACCGGCGGACGGCGGAGGCCAGCACCCCGATCCCGTCGCCCCGGAGAGAGGAGATCCGAACAGCGCCGGAGGGGTTGAAGGTTCCACCCCTGACCCAGTTGACGTAATTCCGATCCAGAGCCGCCACCGCCACCACTCCCTGCGATCCCTCCGGAAGCCCTACCTGGAGGGCCACCGCCACCTCCTGCTGGAGCTCGATTCGATCGAAGACTCCGAACTCCCGGGGGAAGACGATGGAGGTATCGGATTCGGACACGGCCAATCCGAGGAGGGCTACGGAG
>JBDHGR010000310.1:0-5698 GCA_039589815.1 Gemmatimonadota bacterium
TTCCCGGGCATCCTGCCGGGTCATGGCGAAGTAGCGGGAGTCATGGGACCAGATGACGCCGGCGCCTTGCCTTTTGCCCCACTGCTTTTCCTTCTCGTCGTCGGTCTGCCCACGCCCGGAAGAGCCATAACAGTAGTGTTTCTCACCATCGGTGGTGAGTTGAGTCTCATCCACCTCGACGCCGGCCTCAGCCGAGTCGGCTCTTTCCCCGGTCTTTTTGTGCCGAGCTTGGACGATCTCCATGTAGTCTTCCCAGCTCATGGAGTAGAGGTTGCACTCACGGCTGAAGACGACCCTGGAGCTGTCGGGGGATACACTGGCCCATCCAATGTGACTCCGTGGCTGTTCGTAGTCTTCCACCTCGGTCAAAACCTGGGTGTTTACGTTGTACTCGAAGTGGAAGACCTTCTTTCGGGTTCTCGGACGGCGGGGGCGCGAACTTTCCTGCTCCTCCTCCTCCTCCTCCTCGGCTTCAGCCTCATCCTCCGGGATCTCTTCGTCGACGGTGGACTGGACCTCGAACTGAAGCGTGTTCTCGTCGATGAAAGAGATGCTGCGGACCGGGAGGTGCTGGCCGTCGAACGGATCCTTGACGATTCGCGTCAGCTCTGCAGCCAAGCGATCATTGTCCCAAAGCGGCCGTTTCGTGCTCCGGGCAGGGTCTACGATGTGGTAGAAGGTCCCGTCGGAGTTTTCGAAGGAGTACCAGAAACGATCCGTTTGCCCGATCCACTGCGGGGAGACGGAGGTGCTGTAGCCGAGCCCCCTGGCCTTATAGGGCGCGAAGCGAGCTGCCAGTTGCCAGTTGGCTCCCCAGACCCGGTTGTCGGTCGTGAGCTCGGGATGGTGAGCCTGCATGGCGGGGACGTTCGCATGCTGGGCCGAAAGAGAATTGGGGAGCGCGGCAAGCGTTGCGACCAGCATGATTCCTAGGGCAAGGAAGGGGGCTGAACCAACAAGCGCGCGGGAAGGTCCTTGAGGGCTGGACTGTCGTCTCATCGTGTTGCCTCGCGAATCGGGTTGATATTCAATCTCTCCAACAAGACGCCAGGCAGACTAGTGCATTGGCGGCGGTCAGGCGAGGGCATCAGGGAAGGGCGGGTAGGGCAGAATGGGTGAGCTGAAGACGGCCTCGAGGTGTTAGCTAATCCGCAAAACCTTGGCACCTCTTATCTTCCGGTTTTTCAGCTCCTGGAGGGCGATGTTGGCCTCCGCCAGGGGGTATTCCTTGACCTCCGGGAGGATTGGGATCTCCGCGGCCAATTCCAGGAACTCGGCCACATCGCTTCGGGCGACGTTGGCTACACTTTTGATCTCCCGCTCCATCCAGAGGTCCCGTCCGTAGTCCAGGTCCTGAAACACCGCTTTGTCGTGGTCCTCCTTCCGGATGGCGTTGATCACCAACCGCCCACCGGGGGCCAGATTCCGAAGTCCCTCGAGGACAGGCTTCCAAGCTGGAGTGGTGTCGATGATTCCAGCCAAGGGCATTGGGGCCCGGGCCGTGGTGTCTCCACTCCACGTGGCCCCGAGGTCGAGAGCGAATTCTCTCTCGGCCTCGCTCCGGGCGAACACGAAGACTTCGGTGTCGGGACAGGTGTGCCGAACCATTTTGAGGACAAGGTGTCCTGAGGCCCCAAATCCGGTAAGGCCGAGAGGCTGCCCGTTCTCAAGGTTTGTAAGGCGAAATGAGCGATACCCGATAGCGCCGGCGCATAGAAGGGGTGCGGCTTCCGCATCGTCAAAAATGCCTGGAATGGGGAAAGTGAACGCTTCGGGCACCGTCAGGAGCTCGGCATATCCACCGTTCACATCTCGGCCCGTGGCCCGGAACTCGGAGCAAAGGTTCTCCTGCCCTGCCCTGCAGTGTCCGCATTGCCTGCATGAATCGAAGATCCAGGCAACCCCGACCCGGTCAGCGATCTGGAACCCGGTCACTCCCTCACCGAGGCCCTCCACCCTCCCCACGATTTGGTGGCCCAGGATCACCGGGAGAACAGGAGGCGGGGTCCGACCTTCGATCTCGTCCAGTTCGGTATGGCACACCCCTGAAGTGATTACGCGAACCAGCAACTCGCCATGATCCGGGGTAGGATCGGGCAGGGTGGCCAACCGCAGGGGTGAGGGGTCCTTGGCCAATGGGCCAAGAGCTTCCAGGATCATGGCCTTCACGGTTCACCCCCCTCAGCAGCTCAATGTCCCGTCAGATCGCCGATTCCTCCACCACTGCCGTCAAAAGGTCGAAGAAGCGTCCCACGGAACTCACCTTCACCCGCTCGTCCGGGGAGTGGGGGTATTCGATCTGGGGTCCGAAGGAGATCATGTCCATGCCCGGGACCATCTCTCCGATGATGCCGCACTCCAAGCCTGCGTGAACCGCCTCGACGTGGGGCTCTTTTCCCAGGACCCTGGCGTGCACGGACTTGACCACCTGCAGGACCTCGGACCGGAGGCTCGGCTCCCAGCCGGGGTATCCTTCATGTTCATGGACTTCTGCTTCGGCCTGGCTGGCAATGGCCCGAATCTTCTGGCGAATCCAATCCAGAGACGATGCCACGGAAGACCTGGAGCTCATGAGGACGGTGAAAACATCGGACTCGGATTGAGCCACTGCGAGGTTGGTGCTGGTCTCCACCAGGCCCTCGATGTCCTGGCTCATGGCCACGACCCCGTGGGGAAGGGCCACCAAGAGGTGCAGGACATCCCAAGCCGAGAAGGTGGTCCAAACGTTCGGGGGGGTCGAAACCTCCTCGATGCTGAATTCCATTCCGGGCTCCACCGCTTTGTATTCAGACTCCACGGTTTCGAACTGCCGTCCCATGGTCAGAAGGAAATCCCCCGACTGGTCTTCGGGGATCACTACTGTGGCCCAGGCCTCCCGTGGGATCGCGTTGTGTTTGTTACCCCCCTGGAAGTCGGCCAGGAAACCAGGGGTCCCGTGGGAGATGCCATGGATCATCCGGCCCAGGAGTTGGACTGCGTTTCCCCGCTGGAGGTGAATGTCGATTCCAGAGTGGCCCCCCTTCAGTCCATGAAGCCTCAGCTTGAATGTGGAACACTGTTCAGGCGCGGGGATCGTGTCGAGGCGGAGGCGGAGTTCCGTGTCAGCTCCCCCCGCGCACCCCACCGTTACCGTCCCTTCCTCTTCCGAGTCCAGGTTCAAGAGCGTCCGGCCGGCGAGCATGGATGGGTCCAACCCACCTGCGCCGGTGAGGCCTGTTTCTTCGTCGATCGTGAAGAGGAACTCCAACGGGCCATGGTCGAGGTCTTGAGTCTCAAGGATGGCCAGCATGGCTGCGACGCCGATGCCGTTGTCCGATCCCAAGGTGGTGCCGTCGGCCTTGAGATACTCTCCGTCCATCACGGGCCGAATCGGATCAGTGGAGAAATCATGGTCCACGTCGGAGTTCTTTTCATTAACCATGTCGAGGTGGCTCTGGAGGATGACGGCCGGTGCGCCTTCCTTCCCAGGTGTGCCGGGTTTCTTCACCACCACGTTTCCAGTTCCGTCCACCTGGCATTCAAGGCCGTTGCGCTCTGCCACTGAGACAACATAGGCGCGAATCTGATCCTCTTCCTTGGAGCCCCGGGGGATGGTGAGAATCTGGTCGAAATGGGCCCAGAGGGCCTTTGGCTCGAGATCGGCAACGAAGGTCATGGATAGGATTCCTTTAGAGGCCCGGGGTCATCTCTTTCGAGACAGGAACACTAACCGGCCGCACTCTGAATTGACAGAGCCTCTCGGTGGAAGCTACCGTCCCCGCCGTCGTCATTCTCGGAGCCAGGGATCGGGTGATTCCGGACTCCGACGGCCGATCCCCACCTCCCGTGAGCTGAACTATGGAAAAGAAGCCCTTCGTTCCTTTCGTTCCGGCCTCCCGGTCCATGGACGAGTTGACGTTCAAAGCCTTGTTCCTAGGGGCTATCATGGCTGTGACCTTGGGAGCCGCCAACGCTTATGTAGGCATGAGGGCCGGCCTCACAGTGGCTGCCACCTTCCCGGCTGCGGTGGTGGCCATGGCCGTGCTGCGGATCTTCCGAGGGACCATTCTGGAGGAGAATATCGCCAGAACCACGGCGTCCGTAGGCGAGGGTCTGGTGGCCGGAGCGATCTTTACCATTCCGGCTTTTATCATCAGCGGGGCTTGGGAAGACCTCCACTACTTCGAGAGCACCGCAATCATGCTCATCGGGGGCGTCCTGGGAGTCCTCTTCATCATCGTCCTCCGGAGGACCCTCGTGGTGGAGGCAGACCTCCCCTTCCCGGAGAGCGTCGCGGCTTCGGAGATCGTGAAGGCCGGCCAGGGGGGACAGACCGGGGCTTCCTATCTCTTCGCCGCCATGGGGCTGGCCGGGGCTTGGGAGTTTCTAAAGAATCTCAACGGCCTTCAGATCATCCAGGAGAGCACCAACCGTTTCTTCGCGTTTGGCCGTTCCTCCATAGACATCCTTCAGGGCCGGGTCGAGTACACCGGAGGTTTGCTGGGGGCCACGCCCAGCGCGTCACCCATGCTCATGGGGGTCGGCTTCATCGTTGGAACCAGGATCTCATCAGTGCTCTTTTCCGGCGCCGTAATGGGGTGGCTCCTCCTGGTCCCGCTTTCGGTGTTCCTGAACCCCGGCCTCGGCACCCTCATTGGCCCCGACGAGACGTATTCCGATCTGGCCACCGCCGTTTGGCTCCGCCAGGTCCGGCCTCTAGCGGTGGGGACCATGATCGTGGCGGCCTTCTACACCCTCTGGTCTCTCCGGGAATCTCTCATCACCGGTATTGGGCGGGCCATCAAGAACATCGGTGCTGCAGCCGGGGTTGAGGAGGCCGAGAGGACCGATGTGGACCTGGATCTCAAGAAGGTCCTCGTGGCCATCGGGGCCGCCGCCGTCGGCTGCTTCTTTCTCTATTTCCATTTCTCCGGGTCCGTGGCGGGGTCCATG
Source organism: Gemmatimonadota bacterium (assembly GCA_039589815.1). GTDB lineage: Bacteria > Gemmatimonadota > Gemmatimonadetes > Longimicrobiales > Gaopeijiaceae > JABDNZ01. The sequence continues at coordinate 4,933 of JBDHGR010000310.1, forward strand.
ACTCTCACGGTCGTTATGGTGGTTCTGGGCTTTTTGTTCGCGGCCGTGGCGGGGTACCTGGTGGGGCTCATCGGGTCCTCGAACAACCCGGTCTCGGGCCTCACCCTGAGCGCTCTCCTGATCGCTGCCGTCATGATGGTTCTCTTGGGCGTCACGGATGTAAGGGGGGTGGCAGGGGTTCTGGGCGTGGCCGGAGTGGTCTGCTGCGCTGCTGCCATAGCCGGGGACATGATGCAGGACCTCAAGGTCGGGCACATCCTGGGCGGGACCCCATGGCGCATGCAGATCGGTGAACTTGTGGGCGTCGTTTTCGCTGCCTTGGTTCTGACCCTCCCCCTCATGGCCTTGCACAATGTCTATGTGATCGGATCTGCTCAGCTGCCGGCGCCCCAGGCGGGCCTGATGGCTCTCATGGCAAACGGGATCGTGGCTGGCGAGATGGCTTGGCCGCTCGTCATCGTGGGGATGTTCTTCGCCGTGGGTCTGATCCTTATCAAGGCCCCGGCCCCCATGCTCATCGCAGTGGGCATGTACCTGCCCTTCGAGTCCACCTCGGCCATCTTCGTGGGTGGTCTGGTGAAGTGGATCTTCGAGTTGGCGCTGAAGAGGAAGGGGGCGACGGAAGAAGAGAAGGCCCGAGCCGAAAACACCGGGGTCCTCGTCTCGTCGGGCTTCATCGCTGGAGAGTCTCTCATGGCCGTGATCCTTGCCCTCCTGGTGATCGGGGCGGACAGATTCCCGGCCCTCCTCTCCTACCAGAATTGGA
>JBDHGR010000311.1:0-5685 GCA_039589815.1 Gemmatimonadota bacterium
TAACAGCGGCGGCTTCGATTTCAGCGCTGAATCTGGCGTTTTCCTCCAGCCTATCCTGATTCTCCTGGAGCTCTTCAGCGAGAGAGGATAAGAGGCGCATCTCAGCGGCGCGCTCTCCGCGTTCCTGCCACCACGCATCGATACCAAACGCCAGTAGGATGGAGCCAACGATCACGGCACCTTCCACGAAAACACGAAACCACTGAATCTGTTTCATCGCTTTATCCGATTGATTTCCATGCGGCCTACTTCCTTTGGAACCCTGCTGCGCGACGAGAATGCTGACCCCGAGCGGCGAGGTGCGAGCCGAGTAGCTCAGGCCTCTTAGCCCATCCGCGTCAACAGAAATCCTTTGTTAGAGCACCTCGCCGCCAGGCCCGTCAACAATCGGAGGACGTGCCATAGGGGATTATGAGCCACCCATGCCACTCAGCGTGGCTGTTACCGTCAAAGTGAAGTAAAGGAGGAGAGCTGCTTCGACGCACGCCCCTCCGAGCTGAACCCGCTTCGACTTGGAGACCGCGAGGAGTGCGAAAAGGAGAATCGCCGCCCCCCTCATTACGTTACGATCAAGCGCCCCCCCGGTCAGGACCCAATCCTCCATGGCGTAGCTCAGATGCACGAAAGCGAGTACGACGAAGAAAGGCAGCTTTCGTTCAAGAAAGAATGCGTCCAAGTCCGACGTCCTCACCGTCGCAGGCGATATCAGGGAGGCAGTCAGAAACAGCAGCAGGGGTGGCACCAGTGTTACAGTCAACTCAACGAACGACCATTCATCGCGACCCGACTGGAACCACTCGGACCAGAACTGCTGGACGAGCAAGGTCAGGACAACCGCGGACCAGATCGTGTGGATCAGTCCCGCACGTAACTCTCCCCGGAGTACGCGCCCCTGCGTTGCCAAGACCTCGGTGATCCCCAGCCCGATGATGATGGAAACGAGGACTAGGATGAACTCGAACGGCTGCATTGGCAGGCCTGCCTATTCCATTCAGCGATCAGGCGCTCTAGCTCCTTTTAGGCCGCATCCGCTGGCGCGGACCCAGGGCCAGTCTGGGCCCTGACGGTGCCTATGCCCCACGTAATGATAGGGATCAGGAGGTAGGTCAGTCCGATGTCGGAAAGATACTCACCCAAGGTCATCTGCATCGGGCTCGGAGTGAGCATCAGTGGCAGATCGATGCCAACGTTCACCCCCATCCAGAGCGTGCCGAGGAGGAGTCCCTCCTTCGCGAAACCCGCCTTTACCCTGCGAAAGTACCGGTGGGCAAAGAACACCGTGGCGGAGGTTAGCACCACTGGCATTATGGACTCGAACAAGGCACGGGACGATTCACGGACTGGGAAGATCGCGAACGCAACCACGAATGCCGTGACCCAGATGAGAAGGCCGAATAGGAGAGCCTTTCGGAAGGCGACCATTTTACCTCCAAACCGACAGGATGTGATCTAACGGTGTGCGACCGTGCTCCGACGCGGGATCCAGGCAGACGTCCGGCAACTCAAGGAAGACGCCCACTGACTCGATCAATCTGGGGCGTTCGGACCCGCGACCTCTTCAACCCGGGTCCACGTTTCCCTGGCAACGAGCATCTTCCAACCCGTCTCCTCAAGGACCCAGACGCAGGCGATTTGGGTGTCAAATACCCGGACAATCCCAGTTGTGTCGGTTCGAGTTGTTGGCACAACCCACTTCACTGCAGCCACCTCGGGCCCCAACACGCGGACTTCCCAAGGGATTTCTCCGATCACATCAAAATCCCACCTGGCCCAATTCGCCGTCATCCCGGTACGGAGGTCGTCCAAAGACTGCCAATTGGGCCACGGAGTACCGGCCCAGCCGGAATGGTAGCTCATGTACTCATCCATGTCTTGTTGAGATCGCCACGCTCTGTGTTGTCCCTCGGCGGCCGCGATCACCTCAGCTTCGACCTGTGCAATCTCGGCCTCCGTCATCTCACAGGTTTCCGTTGGGGCAGTGTAGAAGTAGAACAACGCTCCCAGTGCTAAGAGGGCTGCAAGTATCGCGAGGACAGCTTTCATGACGCCTCCAGGTCAGGTGGAGAGTGTGGGATCGTCGGTTGATGGAGTTTCTCGTGTACCGATGGAAGTCCTCTGGGTGCGTCGTGATCACGCCGTAGCAGGGGATTCCCCCCGGGTGAGCGCATTCGAGAGCTCCGCCCTCACCTAGGTCCCAAAACCCAGGAAAGCGCTGAAGATCAGCACAGCGATGGCGAACTTCAGGCAGACCTCGCAGAGCGCCTTACGGCGAGCGCGTGTTCCGAAGAACTCCTTCTCTTTGTCGGGGTCCGGATCTGCACCAGGGGAAAACGAGGCGAACAAGTCCCGCAGTCTCGGGTTGAGCTGGAAGAAGATCACGAACATGATGACCATCATCCCGACAATGTTGAGGAGTTTCAGGACCAGGGCCACCACCGCGGCCGGGGGCGTTGGCCTGAGAGAACCGTGGAAGAGCAGGTAATTCAGTGGCATGCCGATACCCGTGATCCACAATATCGTGATGAACACTATGCAGTATGGCGCATTCCCCTGAAGCGTGTCCTCCACGACCTTGTCCATCTTGTAGTGAAGCTTGGGCCCGTACTGGCCTCGCTGATTCACGAGTTGCCGATTGTAGAAGGGGGCAGCGGCACACCCCACCAGCGCGATGTTGTGCAACGCCAGCAGGATCGAGTGGATGATCTGTTCCGGCATGATACTACCTCCATTCTGGCGCCTCGGTCAGCCCGACCTCCCAGGCTGCGGCATGACGCCGGTCCGTGCCGGCATCCGGTCCGAGGCACTTGATTCGGGTTAGCCGACACATCCCTCCCAGGGAAACCCGATGAGCGGGTTGCCCACCGCCATGAATGCAATCACACCTAGCATCACCGCGGTCAGGGTAGCGCTCAGGCGTGGACGTGCGCCTTTCAGGGCTGCCACGGAGAATAGCACTGCTGCCATGGGGACCATCCCACAGGTCGGAGCGTATCCGCCGAAGACCCCATGCCAAATGACGTTCACCGGCGCGGAACAAACGCAGTGGGGAACGAGGGCGACCACGATCAGGGGAATCAGCGTCGGCGCGACACTATGTCCCCGATGAGCACGGATGGCCGTCACCCCGGCCAAGGCGATCGACGCGAAGTTCGTCACGTGGCAAGCCACGGTACACGCTTTCAATCCGGTACCACAGACCTGGCTGCCGAGGACGAACGCGATGGGCATCGAGAGCAGAAGAAAAAGCCTCACTCTTCCCTCTGGCATGGCCCCAATCCTTAGAAAAGAGCGGGGCCATTCAAGGGCGAGGATCGCGACCGCGGCGAACGCCACTCCGAGGCCCCAGACCAGCCACTGGAGAGGGAAGGTCATGTTCAGCACGTAACTGACTGCTGTGACTGCTACTCCGATGCCAACGAGGATGAAACCGACGGATGCCGCGCGGGTCTCTGCGAGGGTGGGGGCGGGATGGTAGATCGAGCTTTCCATCTTCCTCTCTCCAAGCCGGTAGTTTCTTGATCCTTGAGCCGCTTGGGCTCTCTCCTGTCACTTTGGGCGCCGAGCAGCAGGTCTCTCAGCCTGAACGGGCGAGGCCCAACCCGGCCGGGGAGAGGGTTACCGGCTTGATCCCGCTCCCTTCCGAGTGGGGGCCCCCTCGGGTAGTAGCGTCCGGAAGAAGTCACATTTCATGCACGTCGCCTTCTTGTCCTTCCAGGTCCGGAGACGTTTCCCCTGGCAGACGTTCCCGGACAGGGGCCAGCACAGTTGTTCCTGCCTCGACTGATATACCAGGCAGGCCAAGCGCTCGTCTTCGGGGCAGTCCATAGTCTCCCAGCAGATGTTCGCGCTGAAGCCCGGTCCATGGCATATAGCCAGGAGGAGCAGAAGGGCGGCTCTTTCGACGGCTGGGCTAGGCTTCCGCCATCCTTGTTCACAACTCTGGACCGTCCGGTGGGAAACCCCAATCAAGTCTGCTAGCTCACGCTGACTCAATCCGAGTTCCGTGCGGACCGCTTTGAGGTCGATGTTGGTTTCGTCGGACATCCGAAGATCCTGGAGGGGCGGAGCCGCCAATCGGGTTTGCTTCTGGAAGGCCACGCAAGGGCGTCATTCTCTAGATTGGCCATGAGTCCTTCTATGATTGTCGCCATCACGGAGTGATGGTACTTTGCCGTCGGTTGCGGCACAAGTTGCGACTCGGCTTCCGGATCCAGGGTAGGACCAACGGCCGGGCGCGCCCCCCGGACGGGTGGGACCATAGCTCTCCTACCGTTTGGCTGACACTCGAGAAGAGCCTGTTTCGCTGGAGGGAATCCCCCAAGACACCACGTGTAGGAACTCAAAATGTCTGGATCGGCCCTCACCTATATCGGATCCCTGACGGCCCTCGTTTGGGGGGTTGCCCATCTCATTCCGACTCGCAATGTGGTGGCTGGTTTTGGGGAGATCTCGAAGGACAATCAGCGGATCCTCGCGATGGAGTGGGTTACGGAAGGGGTGGCCCTGATCTTCGTGGGTGTCCTCGTCGCCGTGGTGACCTGGATCGATCCCGGCAGTGCCGCCTCCACCGCCGTCTATTGGGTTTCTGCCGGGTTCCTGCTTGCCCTAGCCGTGGTGTCCCTCTTCACAGGGTTTAGAGTCTCCTTTTTGCCGTTTAAGCTGTGCCCTTTCATCTTTACCGGATCGGCGGTTTTGGTCCTGGTCGGCGCCTACATGAGGTGAAACGAAATCCAATTCTGGGAGCCGTGAAGGAGAACCCAAGGAGGAGCACACATGTCTTCCATCGACTTGATTCCTGAGGAAGAGGCTACCGGGCGAACCAAGGAGATCTTCCAAGAAATAAAGGAGACCTTGGGAATCGACTTCGTTCCGAACCTGTACCGAGTCATGGCCCCCGATCCGGCCTTTCTCGAGGCGAAGTGGGACCAGGTGAAAACGGTGATGCAGGGAGAAGGCGAGCTCGATCGATTGACGAAAGAGGTCATCGCCGTCGCGGTTTCAGCGGTGAGTGGATGTGACTACTGAATCTGGGTCCACACTTCCGCGGTGCGGAAGCTGGGTTTGAGTGAAAAGGGGATCCTCGAGGTCATGGCTGTGGTCGATCTTTTCAGCGGTCTCAACCGATTCCTTGAAGGGCTAAGGGTGGAGCCCGACGAAAAACCCTGGTACGGGTGAGCGTGACCCCGGGAGTGCCGTAGGCACTCGAGGATCAGGATGGCTGACCCTCCAAAAGGGGGCTGGGGCGAATCAGATGCGAGCCACGCCAAACCGGTAGGAGGTCGAATGAATAAGCGTGCCCTTCCACTAACGGTCCTTTCGCTTCTTTGGGTTCCCGCGACACCGGCCTTCTCCCAGCAGGACACCCTTCCCGTTGTCCGGATCGGGTTTCTTCACGATGGCCCGCGCGAGGACAACGCTGATTTTTTCGAGATGTTCACTTTGGAGATCCGGGCTGTCCTGGGAGGGGAGTTCGACGTGCGATTCCCCCCTGGGATGCGCCGGGAGGCCGATCACACGCTTTCTGGCGTCGTGCGGCTCCTGGACGAGATGTATACGGACCCCGATGTGGACATCTTGATTGCCGGCGGGCCGCTCTCGTCGTTCGACGTGACCCGCCGTGGCCCGCTCGCCAAGCCTACGGTTGCGCCGTTCGCCATGGACCCCGAGGTCATGGGACTGCCCCTC
>JBDHGR010000312.1:0-6924 GCA_039589815.1 Gemmatimonadota bacterium
TTCACCGTTTTGTGTCAGGTAAGTGGCTTACTGGCGTCACCGGGGGTCTACCCGCCCATGCCCCCGTGGCATCCTCCACGCCCGATTCCGTCAGCGCCCGCCACCTCCAGGTCGCCGGTACCGGATGGGTGCCGGCGGCTCCGGTTTCAGCTCTACCCGCTGTGTCGCAAGCAGCCGGAGGGCCTCTGTGACAGCTGCCTCCAACTGTGGGTCCCCCCCTTCGATGAGGGACTTGGGGTCATTCAGGACCTCGATGTCAGGGGCTACTCCCTCAGCCTCCACCGCCCACTCCCCGTTCACGTCGAAGAACCCGCCCCGAGGTGCAACGAAACTGCCCCCATCGATCAGGGGTGGCGTGTCCCAGGTGCCAACCAAGCCGCCCCAGGTCCTGGCCCCCACCAGGGGGCCGATCCCCCTGAATCTGAAGAGGTAAGGCATAAGGTCGCCGCCCGAACCCGCCCGCTCATTGATCACCATGACCTTCGGGCCCCACAGGCCGGCCATGGGTTGAGTGAAAGGTTTCCGGTCTCCGGCCCGGGAGTTGAAATACCCAGTGAGTTCCCGGGCCAAAACTTCGATGATGTAATCCGCGGCCGAACCGCCTCCATTATTCCGCTCGTCGATAACCGCCCCCTGTCGATCCTGCTGAGCGAAGTACATCCGATTGAAGTAGGCATACCCACCTGAACCGGTGTTCGGCAGCCAAACATAGGCCAGGCGGCCACCACTCAGGTCGTCCACTTTCTTTTGGTTCCCTGCGACCCAGGCCCAGGTCCTCAACTGGCCTTCGCTGCCGACAGGCCTGACCAGGAGTTCTCTGGCACCCGCCAGAACAGGAGCTTCATTGACCGAAACGGTGATGGTTCTCCCTGCAGTCCCTTCGAGGAACATGAAGGGATTGGTCGGTGCCCGGAGCTCTCTCCCCTGGATTGCCACCAGGAAGTTGCCTTCCTCGACACCCAATCCAGGCAGGGAAAGGGGCCCAGCGAGTCCCGGGTTCCAATCCTCACCGGTGTAGATGCGGGAGATGCGATAAAAACCGTCCACCTCCTCCAGATCCACTCCCAAAAGCCCGGTTCGGGGTCTTTCCAGATCTGGGTAGTCACCACCCCTCACGTAGGAATGGCCCACCGCAACCTCGCCCGAGAGCATGTCCAGAAGGTGGTTGAAGTCGGACCGGTGCCGAACATCCGGGAGCCAGGCTGAGTACCACTCCCATACATCGTTCCATGGGGCTCCATGGGCGTTGTCGACATAGAGGAAGTCCCGCATGAAACGCCATCCGTCCCTGAGCATCTGGGCATATTCGGCCTTCGGATCCACCCGAATCCTCATTCCGGAGATCGTGAGACGATCACCGCCATCCCGGGGGGCAGCCCCGGACGTGTTCACAACCGACCAGTTCGCCCCGGTCCGGACCAGGAGCTTCTTCCGGTCATGGGAGGTCGTGACCGAAGACACGCTTTCCAGGAAGTCTTCGGCCTCAGCATCCTCCACGTTGTATCGTCTCAGGGTGACTCCGGACCCGCCGGAGGAGGCCTCCGCCACAAAGACGTAACCCTCCGGCGCTTCTGTCAGGCCCAGGTAGTTCCTTGCTGGAAGGCCAGGCGCACCAACGATCCGCCGGGCCACCCCCTCGAAGTCGATGGTGACGTCCACGACTTCATCTCCTGACTCCTGGCTGGCGGAGGTCGGATCGCTTTGACCCCCTCCCGACGGATCTTCCTGAGGGTCGTCCTCCTCCCCCTGCCCCCCCTCTTCATCGCTCTTCGGAAGGAAAGGGGAGGGTTCATCCGCGCTTAGCAGAGCCAGGTAAAGAGCCCTGGTGACAGGCCGATCATAGGAGGTCATGTCCAACCACCCCGTATTCAGGCCGAAGTCTGTAGAGGCCAGAAAATAGAGGTATTTCCCGGATGCATCCCATACCGGGCTGATGTCGTCAGCCATGCCGTCCGTCAGCTGCCGGGTAGATCCAGTTTGCGTATCATGAACGAACACGGCCCGGAGCTGGTTGTCCAAACGGCGACTGTACGCGACCCAGCGGGAATCCGGGGACCAGACCGGGTTCATGGATCGCTCCGGGTGAGCGAACCGGTCGGTGTCGACGTGGGTTACCTCCTCGGTCTCCAGATCCAGAACGAGGACCCGGTAATCCGTATCAGTGAAAGCGAGGCGAGCTCCGTCAGGAGACCAGGTGGGAACGAAGAAGAAGGTAGGATCGGCGATTTCGATGCGACGGAGGTTGGATCCATCCTGATCGGCTATAACCAGGGCGTATTCCCCACCGTCGTCATTAAACCAGGCGATCTTGTCCCCTCTTGGAGACCAAACGGCGTGGCGATCCGCGACCCCGGCAGTGCGGGTGATATTCCTCCAGCTCCCTTCTTCCACCGGCACCGTGAACAGATCACCGCGGTACTCGAAGAGGGCCCGCTTCCCCGTGGGCGACAGACGGGCATCCCTCAGGCCAGCGGTGGGCACTTCCTCCCACCTGGGCCGGGACCAGGTCATATCCCCGGCAACGTTGATCACCAACTGGCGTGCGGTGCCGGCAGCCGGATCGAGTTCATGTAGGAATCCGCCCTGCTCATAAACCACGACACCGTCACCGGCCCCCAGGCTCTTCACGTCGAAGTCCGAATGGAACGTATGTTGGGTTTCCTCACCCGACCGGGGATCCCAAGACCAGACGTTCGCAGCCCAATCCCGTTCGGAGATGTAGTAAACCACCCCGTCCATCCAAACCGGGGACATCTGTCGCTCACCTTCCCAACGCGGGGTTTCCCTCTCGTAGGTTTCCAGGCTCACCACCGAGATGGGCTGAGCTTGCCCGCCCCGGTAATTCCGCCACTCCGGGTCCCAGAAACCGACCTCCTGGTATGCCACATACCGGCCATCCCCAGAGATCCCTCCGCTGTTCGCCCGTGGGATAGGCAACGCCTCCGGGAGCCCACCTCGGACCGGCACGGAGAAGAACTTGGTGGACGCGGTGGGGTGGCCTTCCCTTCCCGATTGGAAGAGGATACTGGCCCCATCCGGCGTCCAACCCATGACCACGTCTCCGCCTGGGTGCCATGTTAGACGCTGCGGCTCGCCCCCGCCTGAGGGGATGACGTAGACGTCGGTATTCCCCTCGTATTCGCCCGTGAACGCTATCGAACGACCATCCGGAGAGAATCGGGGAGAGGTCTCCCCACCCAGGCCGCTGGTAAGGCGTGTCGCATTCCCACCCTGGCGTCCCACGATCCAGATGTCATTGGCATTCACGAAAGCGATGTGTGTGGAGGAGACAGTGGGACTCCTCAGCATACGCGTGCCTTGAGCGACACCGGGATCGGTAGTGGAATGGCTGAGCAGTCCTATCAAAGACAAACCGGCAACGGCATGGCGGGGGAAACGGGTCAAATCCGGCATACGAACCTCCGCAAATGGGTTCAGTTTAGGCCCTAATGTTGGTCAGATACGAGTGGATCAGAAAGGGGCCCCTCCAGGAAGGCTTGCCGGGTATCAGGTAGGTGACCTATCCTCAGTCGAGATCGGGCCCACAGGTTCAGGCCCGTCACCCTCTGTTCCAGCTCTATACGTCTTCCACGGTGGAGGAATGGGTATCCCTTCCTCCACCGGGAGGAAGGTTTTCGAAGTGCGCCCGGTCGCGTCGCGATGGGGCCATCGCCGAAGAGAAGGAGGTCCGCGTGGTCGATATCAGCTCTCGAAGTTTGCAGGTTCGGCTGCTGATCCTCGTATTCCTGGCGTTTATCCCAGCTCTGTGGATCTTCTGGTATGCGAACCGTGAGCTCAGAAACCTCCATCTGGAAGCGGAACGGGGCGAACTGGTCCAACGAGCCGAAGAGGTGGCAACGGACTATCAGCGCCTGATTGCCGAGGGCGAGGCAATCCTCGGCGTTCTCGCCGAGTTCGACGAAATCCGATCCACCCGCTTCCCATCATGCACCGAGCACCTGGCGAGGGCTCTGACCCATACCAACCAGTTCACCACTTTTTCTGTGATCGGCCTGGACGGGTATCTCTCGTGCGGTAGCCTGACTCCGGAGAGCGCACTCTACCTTGGGGATCGAGCCTATTTTTTCCGCGCGATGTCGCGGCAGATCTTCTCGGTAGGGGAGTTCACCCTGGGTCGGATTACGGGCAAGCCGGTCCTGGGCCTGGCCCAACCTCTCGGCGGGGAGGGGAGTCCCAGTGCGATCGTGGCCGCCAGCCTGGATCTGGGTGTCTTGGCCACCAGATCTCGAGGAGGCATCCTCCCGGAAGGCCACACTTTCTCCATTCTGGATCCGAACCGAAGGGTATTGGTCCGGCTTCCACAAACGGGTGATTTTTCGCTCGCTGATTCCGTTGGTGCGATCGCCGATGCCAGTTTTCCCGGGCCACCGGAGAGCGGATCGCCGGAGGTTGTGGTGGGCACAGATTTCGATGGAATCGAAAGGCTTTTTGCTGTAGTTGCCCTGGGTAGCGCCACTGGAGGGACAGAAGGATACCTTGCCCTGGGCCGTACCCGGATCACGCTGATGCAGGAAGTGGACGATATCGTGAGCCTTCAGTTGAGGTTCCTGGCAGTGGGCGGGGTGGTACTTCTCGCCTTGGCCTGGGCCCTCGGCCACTTCTGGCTGGCCCGCTGCCCACCGGGTGAAGAAGAGAGCTGAATAAGGGGTAAGCCCATCCGTCCCCTCCCCGAAATGAACCTTCCGAACTCTTTTGTCCGGCCCCTGGGTTCGGAGGGTTCTTTTTCGTATCCTTTCTGGATTCAATGAGCCGACGTTCGGCCAGGAAACGAGACCCTGAGAATTTCATGCGACCCGACACCATCGCCGTCATCGATTTCGGCGGGCAATACGCCCACCTCATTGCCACCAAGATCCGTCGCCTGGGAGTCCTTGCCGAGATCCGCCAGCCGGAGGACCCGGTGGAGGCATTCCACGCTTACAGGGGAATCATCATCTCCGGAAGCCCCGCCCTCTCCTCCCACGGTGAAGACCAGGATTACACAAAAGAGATCTATGATCTTGACATGCCCATCGTGGGGTTCTGTTTCGGTCACCAGGAGATAGCCAAACACTACGGAGGTGAAGTGATCCATGGCGGGAGGGAGTGGGGGCGGGCCGAACTTCAGCTTCAAGGCCAACACCCCCTGTTCTCTGGGCTGGGTCCCTCGGAACGGGTGTGGATGAGCCACTACGACTCCGTGGCGTCGGTGGGTCCCGACTTTTTCGAGCTCGGCTACACGGAAACCGCCGGAGGGACCCACCGTTTCGCAGCCATCGGATCCGACACCCTGAAGCGATACGGCTTTCAATTCCACCCCGAAGTGGACGACACCGTCCACGGCACCGAGATGATCTCCAATTTCGTCTTTGAGATCTGCGGTTGTGAGGCGTCCTGGAGCATGGAGAAGTACCTGGAGGAGCAAGTGGATCGAATCCGAGAGCAGGTGGGGGATGAGTCGGTGTTCCTCCTTGCCTCGGGGGGAGTCGACTCCACGGTGGCCGCAGTGGTGCTGGGAAAGGCTCTCGGCCCCGAGCGCCTCCATCTTCTCCATATCGATAATGGTCTCATGCGGAAAAACGAGAGTGGCAGGGTCCTGGATAGATTCAAGGAGATGGGCCTGGGGGAGCACCTGCATTTTGTGGATGCAAGCGACACCTTCCTCGAGGCTCTCTCGGGGCTGAGACGTGTAATTGGGAACACATTTGTGTCAGTCTTCCAGGAGACCGCGCGGACATTAAGAATCGAGGATCACCTTCTGGGTCAGGGCACGATCTATCCAGACACGATCGAGACCGGCGGGACCAAGCGGGCCGACGTCATCAAAACCCATCACAACCGGGTGCCCATCATCGAGAAGATGATCGAAGATGGCAAAGTCGTGGAGCCCCTGGCGGACCTCTACAAGGTGGAGGTCCGGGAGCTGGGCGACCGCATGGGCCTCTCTGACCAGCTCCTCTGGCGGCACCCGTTCCCGGGCCCCGGTCTGGCAGTCCGCCTCCTCTGCAACACCGGCGAAGCCGATCGCTCCGGGTTCGAGGTGGCGGAACCTCTGGTAGCGGAAGTCGGGATACGATTCGGGTTGGGCGCGCTGCTCCTGCCGATCCGATCGGTAGGAGTCAAGGCCGACGTGAGGGCCTACGAGCACCCGGTCCTGCTGAGTGGAAAGGCTGATTGGGATACGCTGATTCAGGCTGCATCGGCGGTAACCAAAGAAGTCCCCGGCATCAATCGATGCCTATGGAATCTGGCTGACAACGATCCTTCCAAGGCGGTCCCGGTCCGAGCCACGGTCACTCGTGAACGCCTGGACCTACTGAGGGAAGCGGACCAGACCGTAATGGATGCCCTCCGCCGGCATCAGCTCTATGACCAGATCTGGCAATGCCCGACGGTCCTCGTCCCCATGCAGTTAGGGGACTCAAAAGGAGAGACGATCATCCTTCGTCCGGTGATCTCGGAAAGGGCCATGACGGCCCGGCCGTACCCCTTGCCAGAAGCCGTTCTCGAAGACCTTAGAAGGGGGATCCTGAAGCTGGATGGAATCTCCGGGTTGGCTCTGGACATCACGTCCAAACCGCCGGGCACCATCGAGTGGGAGTGAGACCGGTGAGGACCTGAGGAGGAGGCCTGGGTGAGAACAGGAGCTGGGAGGCGCTCCTGGTGGTGCTGGCCCGGCCCGGTAATCCAGTACACCGCAGGAATGGGGATTACCCCTACCTGTCCATGATCCAGGTGACCTCTCCCCGGCCGCTTGTCCAGGTGTTCGTCCCCAACATGTGCAGAACTTCCAGCCCGAGTTCCCGGTTTGCACTGATGAAGGTGGTGCCGACGTTGAAAGGGGACCGGCTCCTCCCGGACCAGTTGTCATAGTCCAGAGTGTACTCGTCTGTCCGAAAAGTGAAATCGGCTGGAAGTTATTCC
>JBDHGR010000313.1:0-9673 GCA_039589815.1 Gemmatimonadota bacterium
AAGGTGGGGGCGGCGGACAGGTCACCCCTTCTCAACGTCGGAAGGACCTCCTTCGGCGGGGGTATGTCCATTCTCTTGGGGGACACGCCCACCCGCTCCCGCCCAGCCCCTGCCTCCGGCGGATCAGACGTCACCTCGGGGGGCTGTTCCGGCCCGCCCTCACCGGGGGCTCCAGCGGTAGCGAAGGTGATGGGGAGGGAGATCCAGACCGGGACCGGTTTGTCACGGTTCAGTGCGGGGGTGAACTCGATGCCCGCAGCCACCTCAAGGGCGGCCTCATCGAGAGCTTGATGGCCTGAGCTTTCATTCATCAACGTCTTCTGGACGACGCCGTTTTCGTCCATGAGGAACCAGATCTGGACTGTTCCCCCGATCCCGGCATCCCTGAGTAGAGGAGGATACTCCGCTTCCAGGGCTCGGGCGACCTCGGCCCTATTCCGGATGTCGGGCCGGACCGTATAGGGGGTGAAGGTGGGGCCAGCAGAAATGTCGACCTCCACATCGGTAGCCGGCGGCGGCAGCTCCGATACGAACACCTCTTCCTCTCCCTCCGTCGCATCGTTGGGGCTCGGCGTCCAACAAGCCACCGCCAGGAGAACTCCACCCAAAGCCGTAAGGAACATCCCACGGAGCCACGGTTTCTTGGGGAAAGGCATGGTCATGATCCTGATCCTCCGCTCCAGGGTTTCTTCCAGTTCGGACAACATGGCCACCAGGGCCGGGGTTTGCCGGGAGCTACCGCCGACTCTCAGGAGCAGCTCCAAGTAAGGCCGGGTCAGATCAGGGTGTTTTTGAACGACCCTGAGGTCGCAATCCCCTTCCACCGCCAGGCGCAGCCGCCTGAATTGCCACCAGAGAGACAGGTGCCAGGGGAGCAGAATCGGTAGAATCCCGGTAGTGAGTATGAGCCGTAAGTCACCGGCCTTCAGGTGCTCCTTCTCATGGTCCAGGATGAGGGTCAGGGTGGTGTCCTCGAGCTCCCTGCACCAGCTAGGAAGCACGATCTCAGGACTTATGTACCCTACCACGGCAGGGCCCAGATCCTGAGAGAACAGGACTGGCTCACCACCGGCCTCCTCACCCTTCCAGCCTCTGCGCATCCTCCGGGTGCGAATGACGAGAAGGAGGAAGCCTGCCAGGAGAACACCAGAGGACAGGAGCCAAACCATCAGGATCGGCTGATCCAGACTCCTGAGAAAGGACTCCCGAGTGACCTGAACGGTGAGGGGATCGAGGACCGCCACCCTCGTGGGCTCCGGTAACGGAACGGGCGACCCCTGCCGGGGCCAATACTTCAGAATGAGATGACCCGCGGGCCAGAATAACGTGAGACCCATTGACCCGGCCCATACCCACCGGGTTGAACGCTTATGGGCTCTCAGAAGATTCTCCAGGGCAAAGGCACCGGCACCCGCCAGCGTCCCTACCAGGAGGGCGTATAGAATCCAAGCTGCGATCATTTCCCTTCCTCCTTCAGCCTCTCGTCTACCAAGGTCCGCAGACGTCGAAGCTGACCTTCCGACAGCCCCTTCTCGTTGAGGAGGTGGGCCATGAGGAGTTCGGGAGAGCCGGAGAAGAGCTTCCTGGTCACCCGCCGCACGGCCCCTTCCTGGGCCTCGGCCTTCTCCACCAACGGCACGTATCGGTGGGCCCGACCCTCCTCCTCATGCCTGATGTGACCCTTCTTCTCCAAGGTCCGGAGGATGGTGAGAACGGTCGTGTACGCCAGCTTGTCCAGAAGCCCTTTTCGGACCTCCGACACGGTCCCAGAGCCGAGCTGCCAGAGGACGTTCATCACGTCCATCTCACGGCTCGTCAGGACCACCGGATCCTTTTCGGATCGAGAATCTACTAGGTTCATAGTAGCATGATAAACAGGAGTCGATGGCTTGTCAACTATGTCCTTAGTAGAGGCCTCTGGCTTCCCGAAACCCACCCGATTTCAGGGGCACCTGGCTTAAGGCTCCCCCGGAGCGAGACTCACGTGCAGGTGGTCCGCCGTCCCAACATGCCGAAGGGTCTGAAAGCCCATGAGCCTGAAGTAAAAAGCCACGCCTCGATTCCGCCACTCCGGACGGCCGACCGTGCGGACATCCACGGCATGAACGTATCCGTCGGGCTGGGGAAGGTGGAGGGAGGCTTCGTTCACGGGCAATCCCCAACGCCGGTAGTCCTCTGGGGTCCGGCCGGTATCGGTCAGCACCCCGTCCCTGTCGGCCAGAAGGAGCGTGCTCACGGCTACCCTGAGGACGGGGTTCAGAGCCGAATACGTAGCTCGGATCTCTTCGGTCTTTGCGTTGGCGCTGGAGAGATAGACCAGTGTGAACAGACAGTACGAGCCCACCAGCAAGGCCGTCCCTCGGCGGACGACCTTTGGAACCCTTCCCTTCCCCCCAAGACGGAGGCTTACGGCAACGAAGTAGAGGAGCAGCAGCACGACCGTGGCCACGACCCCAACCCCCAGGGCCACCCAGCCGGATACCTGATGTCTGTGGAGGATAAAGACCGAGGTCCGAATCAGGGTGAAGAAGGGGAGGAGTGCAAAAAGGGCCAGTCCGACTGTCCAGCCGACGGCTCTGGCCACAAGGCGCGGGAAGAGGGGCGTACCCTCCTGACCCTCCCCCGCCCCCTTCCCTGGCCGGGTCTTCGTCGGCTCGAGACCGGGAAAATCGATTCGGAGAGGATCGGAACCCATTTTTTCACCTCAGGGGCGTGGGGTTTATCCTCCCTACGGATGTCCTGGCGGTGAGGTTTACCCTCCCTGGTGCTTTCGGGCGCGAGGCTACTTGAAGACCTTCCCCGCCATGGTGGGGACCTTATCGGTCCGAGTTCCGATCTTGATGTGGGAGGATAGACGGACCACACCCTCCGCATGGAGAGTCTCGATGGCACGCTGAACGGTTCCCATCACCTCTCCCAATTCCCCCTCCAGGTTGGACCCGTTTGCATGAAGGGTGATGTTCAAACCCGAGTCCTCCAGAAGCTCATGAGCCCTCATGACCTCCTTCCGCACTGACACGCCTGCCCCGATGGGGATGATCTGTACCTCGGCGATGGCCTTCATTCCTCGAATTCTCCTCCAACTCCTGCGTTCTGAGGGATGCTTCGAACTCCTGCAGAATCGGACTCCGCATGGTAGTTTGACAAGGTCCACGGTACGCGGCCCGCTGCCTCTTCGGGGGATGGGATCGGGCTTGGCCGGACGCGAGGGCTCGGAGCCCGTCACGTCGGGGTCAGCTTCTGGGTGGGGTTCCGAGAAGAGGCCCAAACCCTCTCCCGGGTTTTGGAAACCAACGGCTTCAAGGTCTCATCGGTTTGCTGCAAAACCGGAGCGGCCCCCAAGGAAAAAGCAGGGATCAGGGACGACCAGAAAGTTAAACCGGGAGAAGCCGAGATAATCTGCAACCCGGTGGCTCAGGCCACGCTCTTGAATCGGGAAGAGGTGGAGTTCGCCCTGGTTCCGGGTCAATGCGTGGGTCACGATGCATCCACTTTGCATCATCTGGAAGCTCCGGCTGTGTGTCTCGTGGCGAAGGACCGGGTTCTGGCCCACAACACGGTGGCCGCGCTTCATTCTCTTTAGCCCGGAGGCCCGAGCATCCTGGGGGCCGAACCTCAACGAGGAGCCATGGAAGGAATACGGGTAACCTTCGAACCCATCGGTGTTGTAGAAAACGACCTACCATTCGGGACGCCAGGTGACACTCTCCGTTCAGCCCAGTCCCGCATCACCCTCGATCCCGAGTTTCTTCCGGCACTCACGGACCTGGAAGAGGAGCCCCGGATCCTGGTGGTCTTTTTCTTCCACCGTTCCGAAGGTTGGGAGCCTTTGCAGCACCCGCGGGGAGACAGCTCCCGGCCGAAACGGGGGGTGTTCGCACTCAGGAGCCCCCGGAGGCCCAACGCGATTGGAGTCACCGAGGTAGAGCTCCTCGAGATCGAGGGGACTACCCTCACTGTCCGGGGGCTCGACGCTGTGCACGGGACCCCGGTCTTGGACCTGAAACCGGCTTGACCGGCCTCACTGGCGAGGCCCTCGGCTGAGCTCATGCCTGCCCGGCCTCCTTGGCGTGGCTCCCGGCCAAGCTCATGAAGATGAACGGAGTGCAATCATGAAGATCTGTTTGTTGGCCTTCTTTCCCGCCCTCGCATTTGGCGGGACCCAGAATGGAGGGGAGAAGGGGATGGGGCCTCTCCCCTCGGGGGAAATCACTGTCACCATCCTCTTTGATAACTATGCAGCCGACGACCGACTCCGGACCGGTTGGGGATTCGCGGCCTTACTGGAGACCCCGGATCACACCATCCTCTTCGATACCGGGGCCGACGGAGAAGCCTTGCTGGAGAACTTCCGTTTGCTGGGAAAGGACCCCACGGACGTGGAGTCCGTGGTCATTTCCCACGCCCACGGGGATCATACCGGGGGCCTGCAGGCACTCATCGATCTGGGGCTTCGGCCCACGCTCTACCTTCTGGAGGGTTTCCCGGAGGAGATGAGGGTACAGGCCGCGGCATCCATGAGGATGGTGGAAACGTCGCCG
This sequence comes from Gemmatimonadota bacterium, assembly GCA_039589815.1. GTDB lineage: Bacteria > Gemmatimonadota > Gemmatimonadetes > Longimicrobiales > Gaopeijiaceae > JABDNZ01. Next base: position 4,542 of record JBDHGR010000313.1, read on the forward strand.
GGCCAGGTAATCGTCCCGGGCATTCGGACTACCGGGCAGATTGGCACGGATATCCCTGAACAGGCCCTGGCCCTGGATACACAGGCGGGAACAGTGGTCCTGACCGGGTGTGCCCATCCCGGAGTGGTCCAGATGATCAAGGGAGCTCAGAGGGTCAGCTCGAATCCCGTTCACCTGGTCATGGGCGGATTCCATCTGGCGGGGGCGTCGGCAGGGGAGCTCCAGGCGATCCTGGCGGAATTCCGAAGCCTGGGGGTCGAACAGGTCGGGGCTACGCACTGTTCGGGTGAACTCACCATGACGACCTTCAATGCAGCCTATGGTGAGAGCTTCCGTTCTCTGGGCGCTGGCCGGGTCCTGAGGTTTTCTCTCCCTTCCCCACCCTGATTTCCGGCACCTCTTAATCCACGGGCCTCTTATTCTCCAGCGCCTCTTTTTCCCGGCGCTTCCTAATCCCCGGCGGCTACATCTCCCCAGCGCTTACCTATCTCTGGCGCCTCTTAACCTCGAGCGCCTCCTAGTCCCCCGAACCAGGCAGCACCAGGACCTCTATTCTCGAAGCATGGTCTCCGGACCGGAATAGGCGTTGTGTGGCGGAGACGAAGTCCTCCTCCCGGGCCAGGAAGATGTTCTCCACGAAGGTCTGGGGATTCCGGTCTACCAACGGGAACCAGCTGTTCTGTACCTGGATCTGAATGCGATGACCGGCCCGGAATGTGTGCAGTACATCCTGCAGCGGCAGACGAATTCTGGTGGGTTCGTTGGGCACAAAGGGTTCGGGCGCCTCGTGGGAGTTTCGGAAGCGGCCACGGATCACCTCCGACCGGACCATCATCTCGTAACCGCCCATGGGTACCCCTCGTGGAAGACCCTCATGGTCTGGGGCATCAGGCGGAAAGACGTCCACCAACTTCACGATCCAATCTGAATCCGTGCCCGAGGTGGAAACCCACAGGTCCGCCACCAGGGGCCCCACCAGCGTCACATCCTCCTTCAGAGGTTCGGTCTCGTAGACCATAACGTCCGGGCGCCTGGATGCGAACCGCTGGTCGTCCACCATGTACTCCCGAGTCATTCCCGTGGCGATGTCGGGTGTGAAGGGGACCGGACGCCCGGGATCACTCACCCACTCGTCGAAGGAGCCCTGGCCTCTGCTTCGGCAGGGGGCCATTGAGGGAAAGTCCTCCAACGGTTTCGACCCGTTTCGAAGACGTAAGCCTCAGGAAGGTCCATCTCCCCCTCGTCCTTCAAGAAATAGTTGAAGAAAGTGGCTTCGATGTTCTCCAGGTAAAAATGGCCAGTCTCCGATCCGAACCTCACGTATCCGAGGGAATCCCCGGCGTCCCGGGCCCACCCCCCATGCCGCCAGGGGCCCATCACGAGAGTGTTGAAAATGCCTGGGTTCTTTTCCTCGACGCTCCGATAGATCTGAAGCGGTCCATACAGGTCCTCTGCGTCGAACCAACCCCCAACGGTCAATACCGCCGGCGCCACATTGTTCAGGTGGGGCAGGATGTTACGGGACTGCCAGAAATCGTCATAGTTGGGATGGATTAACATGCTATCCCAAAAGGGGATACCATGATTGTAGTAAAGTTCATTCACACGCTCCAAGGGGCCGATGTCCAGGTAAAACTCGTAACCGTCAGGTGTGGGAAACTCAAACCCCGGGTTCCGCCTGGTGGTGGGCTCCGACCTCGGCACACCGAAGGAGCTGAAAAACCGAAATGCATGGGGAAGAAAGAAGGCGCCGTGGTGGTGAAAGTCGTCGTACCACCAGTCGGCGATGGGTGCCTGAGGAGAGACCGCTTTCAGTGCCGGGTGAGCATCGATCATGCTGGCTGCAGAATAGAACCCCGGGTACGAGATTCCCCACTGCCCGACTCGCCCATTATGGTTCTCCACGTTCGCCAGGAGCCATTCGATGGTGTCGTAGGTATCCGAGCTCTCATCTATGTCGTCGGGGCCCTGCTTCTCGTCCAGGTGGGGAGTCATGTTGACGAAGACCCCTTCGGACATGTATGCGCCCCGCACATCCTGGAGGACGAAGATGAACCCTCCCCGGGTCAGGAGCTCGCTTGGACCGATGGTTTCGGGGTAACTCCCCTCACCATAAGGACTCACACTGTAAGGGGTCCTCTTCATGAGCATGGGGTAGGTCCGGCCCCGATCCTTCGGTGAATAGATGGCCGTAAAAAGAACCACTCCGTCCCGCATCGGAATCCGTACTTCTTCTTTGTCGTAGTTGTCCCGAATGAAAACTCCCAGATCCTGACCGCCACCGGGGTCACCGGTCTGGGCCGAACAGGACACCAGCAACCATGTCGCTGTGAGATGAAGGAGGTTGGAGGCAAGGCGCCTACGCTGTTTCGAAAACCGGGCCTTGGAGACATGACTCATGAGGAGACTCCTTGGAACACGTGGTTTCATCCGGGGACCACGAGAGGGCACCCTCTCATGGCGCCCTTTCATGACGGCCAATACATTCGCCCACCGGACCATAATTCGCCACCAGGAAGGATTTGACCCATGCAAGCCACCGTCTCAGTCCTGTTCCGCCGGGCACTCTGGCTCCTCGCACTGCTTCCCCTTTTTCAGGCCGGGCCCCTATCGACCCCCCTGGAGGGGCAGACCGCCGAAGCCATCCAGGAGGTTCTCGCTGATCTGGAGTTTCGTCACATCGGCCCGGCTAACGTAGGGGGGCGCGTCTCGGCAATCGTGGGAATCCCAGGGGACCCCAGTACTTATTGGGTCGGTGGCGCCGACGGGGGCGTGTGGAAAACCATCAACGGCGGTGTGAGCTTCGAAGGCCAGTGGCAGGATGCAGAGGCCTTCTCCGTGGGATCCCTGACGGTGGCGCCATCCGATCCCAACGTGATCTGGTTGGGTTCGGGGGAAGGAGATCCCCGGAATTCCGTCTCTTATGGACTCGGCGTCTGGCGCTCAACCGACGGAGGGGACAGCTGGACCCACCTGGGTCTGGAAAGAACCGAACGCATCAAGCGCATCGTGGTGGACCCCCGGGACCCCGACGTAGCTCTGGTCTGTGCCATGGGGCGGGAGTGGGGGCCAAACGAGGAGAGGGGCGTCTTCCGGACGGACGATGGCGGACAGAGCTGGGTGCACGTCCTGTACATCGACCACGACACGGGATGTGCGGACCTGGACCTGGACCTGAGCAACCCCAGGAACGTTTACGCTGGAATGTGGACCTTCCGACGTCGCCCTTGGCGGTTTGATGACGGCGGGAAGGAGACGGCCCTCTACGTTTCGAGGGACGGCGGGCACAGCTGGAAGAAGATCGAAACCCTGCCAAACGAGCCCATGGCGAGGCCCGGTTTGAGCGTGGCCCAGTCCTCGCCCAACGTAGTCTACCTGGTTACTGAGTTCCCGACCGCCGGGACCCTCTTCCGGTCCGACGATTACGGAGAAAACTGGAGGATGGTAAACGACGACCGGAACCTGAATTTCCGGCCGTTCTACTACTCGGACGTGTTCGCAGACCCTTCGGATTCAAACACCGTCTTCACGCTGGCCGGTGGATTGTCGAAGTCCACCGATGGCGGCCGCACCTTCCAGCGCATCGCTTCCGGGGTCCATGGCGATCACCAGGCACTCTGGATCAACCCATCCGACGGGGACCACGTTCTCTCCGGAAGCGACGGGGGGTTCCAGGTGAGCTTCGACGGAGGGACCAACTTCCATATCTGGCGGAACGTCGACCTCTCCCAGTTCTACCATATCTTCGTGGACGACAGGGACCCCTACTGGGTGTGCGGGGGCCTTCAGGACAACGGGAACTGGTGCGGACCCTCCCGTACCCGAGGTGGGTCCATCCTGGCGGACGAGTGGTACACGGTGAGCGGGGGCGACGGCTTTTACACCGTTCCGGTACCGGGGCAGCCATGGTTGGTCTACTCCAATGCCCAGGGTGGCTACTTCCGTATCACCGACACCCGCTCAGGGCAAACCCGGTCCATCGAGCCCCACCCCTGGATGGTCGGGTCTCAGGGCCAGAACATGGGCCAGGCTCGGTACCGGTTTAATTGGGACGCACCCATCCACATCTCTCCCCACGATCCATCGGTGGTCTACTGGGGCGGGAACGTCCTCTTCCGGAGCAGCGACTACGGTTATTCCTGGGACATCATCAGCCCGGACCTGACCACCGACGATCCGGAGAAGCAGCTCGATTCGGGCGGCGAGATCTACAACGACAACACTGCTGCCGAGTTCCACACCACCATCTACACAGTGGCGGAATCACCGGTCGAAGCAGGCGTGATCTGGGTGGGAACCGATGACGGAAATGTCCAGATCACCCGGGATGGAGGGGGCTCCTGGACCAACGTGAGGGAGAACATCCCAGGACTTCCCGCCGAAGCCTGGATCGGCAACATCGAAGCGTCCCCCACCGAAGCCGGCACCGCGTTCCTGGTTTCGGATAACCATCGGATGGACGATTTCACCCCTCATGTCTGGGAAACCACCAACTACGGCGTGAGCTGGAGGGATCTCTCCGCAGGACTGCCCCAGGACGACTATGCGAAGGTGATTCGCCAACACCCCGCCAACCCGAACCTCCTATTCCTGGGGATGGATCGGGGACTGTTCGCATCCTTCGACCGAGGCGGCAGTTGGGTGAGCATTCGAAACAACCTACCGAGGGTGTCGGTCCGGGGGATCAAGATCCAACCCCAGTACAATGACCTCGTCATCGGAACCCACGGCGTGGGCGCCTGGATCCTGGACAACGTCCAACCGCTGGTTCAGTTGGCGGATGCCATGCAGAACGACGTCTACCTCTTCGATATTCACGAAGCCACGGATTGGGAATCCTGGAGCCGGGACTCCAGCCTGGGCCAGAGCACATTCCAGGGGCAAAACCCGAGGGAGGGAGCCTATATCGACTACTACCTGTCAGAGGCTCCGGCTTCTGGGGACGTGAGCGTCCGAATCAGCGACGATCGAGGTCGGCTGGTCCAGGAGCTCACCAACGTCCGAGCCAGGGCCGGCGTCAACCGGGCCATCTGGAACCTGGCATGGGCCAGCGGGGCACCCCCCAGCGGAAGGTTCGGAGGACGTGGCGGTGGCTCCGGAGCCCCTGTGGTCCCCGGCACCTACATCGCGAC
>JBDHGR010000314.1:0-5669 GCA_039589815.1 Gemmatimonadota bacterium
GGCCGAATGGAATCAGGTGGCTGTTGGCGCCCCCGAGGCAACGGCTGTTTTGGATCCGAACACGGCTCTCAAAACCAAGCTCCAGGGCATCACTCCTGAACAGCGAGTGCTTCGAGGTCTGATGGAGGATCAGGGGGTCGCCGGATTCCTCTATCCCGACATCGTCGGGGTAAGGGCTTATTTCGTTGGCGACGAAGCGGTTTGGGACGGTGTCAAACAGAAGGTGGGGAGGACAAGGTCCACTGGGGCGAAAATCGTCTCGGGGATCGCGAACCTCCTGATCCGTGGGGAAGAAGATTTCGAGGACCTGGATCCGGAAGGTTCAGTCGCTGCGTTATCGTTGGTGGTAAAGGTCCAGAATTCCATAGGGGCCCACCTTTTCACGGGGAGGGGGGGGATCGAACTCCTGGAGGGTGCCGATTTCGAGGGAGGTGTTTACATCGGGGAGAAAGAACCTGAGGATTACGAGATTGTAGAGGTCCCGAACGAGGTTCTTTTTCAGAAACGAAGCCGGCTGCAGAGGGCCGTAAGAATCGCGCTGGAGCCGCTGCTCCGCGGTGGGTGATCCCGGAGACCGCCGTACCCCTTATCCACCCTCTCCCCGCCACCCCTCCTGGACTGCTCTGATGGAATCACTCAGGTGGTTATGGGCTTCAACCAAACCTCGACACCTGACTTCCTTCGCCTGAAGGCTATCCGCCCGATCCTGCCACACTCCCACCGAATCGTTGTAGAGCTCGAAAGTCACCAGGTATTCGCTGTATACCTCCTCCGGTACGCCCCCCTGTTCGGGATCCTGATAGTTCTCCATCTCGGTCCGGAGGGAATCCACCACCCCGTTGAATCGAAGGAACTCGTCCTGCTCCCAGCTTAGGACCATCCGGCAGGAATCGGCAGACATCCGGGAAAGATCCAGGGATGTTCTGAGCACCTGGATTTCCCCTGCCCGTTGATGCCTTTCCAGAATCGGCCCACCCGCCAGTGCCGCCAGAATCACCAACGATGCTCCGGCGATAAGGAGAATGATTCCTTTCATGACCCTAGGTTCGGGGGTTGGACGGGGGCACGCAACACCCCCTCACGTTCGGGCCTCAGATTCCTGGCGATCCAACCGAAACAAACCGTCGCAAGAAGAAGAAGGCCGGCCCCAGGAACACTGTCCCCGAATAGGATCTTCCCGACTCCGAAGAGGGATGCATAGACGCAAGTCACGCCGGCGATCCAGTTCGTCCAATTGAGGGGGCCACCGTCCATGCCTTCCTGACCGTGTTCGAGGGCTTCGGAGATTCGGGTCCAACCTGGCCCCCCGGGCCTGACCCGGCGGTAGAAAGATTTCAGAACCTCTTCTTCTTCAGGCCGTGTTGCGAAGGTCACCCCGACCCACGCCACGGTGGAAGCCCCCACGGTGGCCAGCATGATCCAGGCCCACTGAGTGGGATCGTCGGGATCCAGGCCCACCGCAAACCAAAGCACCAGGCTGACGATGAGGGAGGCAATCATAGCGCTGATCTCCGACCAGGCGTTGATGCGCCACCAATACCAGCGGAGGATAAGCACGAGGCCGGTCCCGGCGCCGATGGCGAGCAGAAAGCGCCAGGCGCCCTCGATACTCCCCATGAAGTACGTGACCACTATGGAGGAGGCCATAATGACTACCGTCGCCATCCTGGAGATCCCCACCAGGGCTTTCTCCTCCATGTCGGGGCGCACGAACCGGGCGAACAGGTCGTTCACCAGATAGCTTGCACCCCAATTCAGCTGTGTGGAGATGGTGGACATGTACGCCGCGGCGAAGCCGGCCAGGACCAGTCCGGTCAACCCAGGCGGGAGGAGGTCCATTACGGCCAGGACATAGCCCTGCCTGGGGTTCTCCAGCCCCGGGTAGAGGATGGTGGAGGCCAGCGCCACCAGAATCCAGGGCCAGGGACGGACCGCGTAATGGGCGATGTTGAACCAGAGGGTCGCCAGGACCCCGTCCCGTTCCGACCGCGCCGAGAAGATTCGTTGGGCCACATACCCCCCGCCTCCCGGCTCGGCCCCCGGGTACCAGGAGGCCCACCAGTTGACGCCCAGGTAGACGGCGAGCGTAATCGCCGGCATCCAAACCGCTCCCTGAGCAGGGATGAGGGCGAGGGCGGCATCGGTCGAGCCGTAAACCTCAGCCAGACCGGATTCCATTCCCCCAATCCCGCCCACGGCGTTTACGGCAAACACCGCCAGGATTACAGCTCCGGCCACCGCCAGAACGAATTGGAAGAGGTCGGTGACAACGACTCCCCAAAGCCCGGCCAGGACGGAATAGCTGGCCGCGAGGAGGAAACAGAGCCCCAAGGCCAACACCTGGGGGATATCCAAGGCCGTGGAGACGATTTCCATCATGGCAAGGTTCACCCATCCCATGACGATGAGGTTCACGGGTAGGGCGAGGTAGGCCGCTCGAAACCCCCGGAGGATGGCGGCTGGCCGTCCTCCGTAACGAAGTTCGGTGAATTCCACGTCAGTGAGGACGCCCGCTCGTCGCCAGAGGCGGGCGTAGAAGAACACGGTGAGGATTCCGCTCATGACCATGTTCCACCACAACCAGTTTCCCGCTACTCCGTGACGGGCCACCAACTCGGTTACCGCCAGAGGCGTGTCCGCAGCGAAAGTCGTCGCCACCATTGAGGTTCCGGCCAGCCACCAGGGCAGGTTCCGGCCACCGACGAAGTACTCCCCCACCGAAGAACCGGCTCGGCGGGAGTACACCACACCGATGGCCGCAGCAAACGCGAAATAGACAGCGATGATGCCCCAATCGACCGTGGTCAAAGGGATCCTCCAGGGAGCATGAGTGCTCTCGGCCGAGGGTCGGGAGCCCTCGTTCGGCCAGAGGCTAGATGTCCGGGGATGGGCTGGCAAGCCGGGGCGCACTGGCGTAGCCGCCACTTGAGGCTTGGGACCACGGCTCCTACTCTCTCCCAATGGACTCGATGACCAGCAACGCCAGCGCCCACGGACGGCGATTTCCGGGATGACGTCCCGAGAGCGAATGGCCGTGGCCATGGCCAAGGGGGAGCCAGACCGCACTCCCCTCATGTGTCAACTCTCGTTGGGGCACTACTTCCTCAACACGGACCTGGATGAGATCGAGATCTGGCACGACACCGAGGCCTTCGCCCAGGCTCTGGTCAGGCTCCAAAGGAGGTATGGATTCGACGGGATCCTGGTGAACCTTCCAGGGAGAGATCCGAGCTGGCGGAGCCAAATCAACCGGATCGAGCCGGACGGCAAGGGAAACCGAAGGGTGCACTGGTGCAACGGATCCTTTACGGTGGCTCCCCCGGACGACAATCCCCATGTCTACTCGGAAGCGGGTGAATCCCGGGAAGTCTCGTTTCACTCCGTGGATCCAGAGGCGCTGTTCTATATCGAGCCTCACGACCTGTCCGGCGTGACATATCCTTTTTCGTGGGGCTTTGGAGGCGAATCTGCTCCGGTAGGAAGCCCGGATTTCTTCCCCCCCTGGCAGTTCGACGCTCTCAGGAGTGTGAGGGCCATGGCCGGCCCGGGTGTCTCCGTGCACGCAGAGCTCTTCAGCCCTCTTACCCAGTTTTTGGAGTTGCTCGGGTACGCCGAAGGGCTCATGTCCCTGGTTCTGGACCAGGGGAAGTGCCTTGCCATGCTCGAACGGCTCTCGGAAGGCGCTGCTTGCCTCGGAGGCCTGTACGCACAGGAGGACGCAGACGCGGTTCTGGTATCGTCGGCTTTCGCCGGCGCCGGCTTCATCTCACGGGATCACTACCGGGCTTTCGAAATGCCCTTCGTGAAGCGGATCGTGGAAGGGATTCGGAGCGTGCGGCCCGAATTGCCGGTCTACCTCCATACCTGCGGGGCGATCGGAGACCGATTGGACCTCATGGAGAAGACCGGCGTAGACGGGATCGACACCTTGGATCCGCCCCCTCTGGGAACCATCGAAATGGCCGAGGCCCTTGAGGTTCTTGGGAAGCGTCTCTTTATCAAAGGGAATATCGACCCAGTTCACACGGTTTTGAATGGCACACCCGAGGAGGTTTGCAAGGCCGCCCTCTGTCGTTTGAACCTCGCTGCTTCAGGGGGTGGCTACATCCTTTCCACCGCCTGTTCTGGCCCTCCGGCGGCACCCCCCGAGAATATCCTGGCCATGGGAAAGGCCCTCGCGGACTTCACCTCCTGGGGGTCCTGAGGCCGGAATCCACCTCAACTCACTCCTCCTCCAGCACTTTCGGACACCCCGGGGCTGTCTGCCTGAAGCCATGCCACACGTAGGGCACGCTCAGGGGACGCCTCCTTTGCCAACGTGTGCGGGAGACCATCGGACCAACCCGATGGGCCGGATCAGGCGAAGGAGGGCGCCATGAAAAAGCTCCTGAAGCGCTTGGCCATTATGCCTGCTTTCCCTTCCAAGGCCTGGGTCTAGGCTTCTCAATCCCGCTTGGACGGTCAGCCGTGGGAGATCGGAGGAAGGCGCCCCACCCAAGACCTTTTCTGTTGGGGTTTCCAACTGTCACCCAGTAAGGTATTCATCGGCCAGGGTGGTGAATCGGGTCAACCCCATTTAAGGAGGAGCCGAATCATGGGGAAGGGAGATCGGAAATCCCGGAGAGGTAAGGTGTTCAGGAAGAGCTTCGGAAAAACCCGGCCGAAGAAGGAAAAGAAGAGGAAGGCGAAGGCCAGGAAAGCGGCTGGGGGCTGATCGGAAGGGGTTGTGAGCTCTAGGCGGTAACTCCCGGCGTGTCTCGTTGGATTAACGGGGTGTGGGGATGGACTGCCGGCCGGGCCGGAGGGCACCTCTCCCACGGTGAATGGAAACTCGATCCTTCCAGGCCCCTGAATCGGGGAACCCCACAACCTCAGCGTGCCAGCGTGCCCGAAACCGTCATCTCCCGTTTCTGCCGCAAGATGTGGAGGGTGATCTCCTCCTCCGGCTCGTAGCTGCGGAGAATCTTTCGGAGCGCATCAGGAGTGACGGTCTCCCGGTCGCCCACCCGGAGAATCACGTCTCCAGATTCGAGCCCGAGCTTCGAGTCCTCGTGCACATCCGTTACCAGCACACCGGCATCGGCTCCGAAATACTCCCCGAGCTCGGGGTTCAACTCTTCCATGCGAAGGCCGCCGATACACTCGGAACCGAGTAGAACGAAGGCACGATCTTCCTCCGATCCAGGACAGGTGTTGAAGTGATCGTGGGTTCCGAACCACCCGCTGCGGCCGACCTCGAACCGCCGCCCTTCGGGTCCGAATGAAAACACCTGGGGCTCGCCCTCCTGAAACCGCCGGAAGAAGAGCTCGGGTTCGGCCATCTCCTCCCACTGACCCCGAAACTCTTCCATGTCCCACTGCTTCTGGAACGCCTCGGCATCCCACTGCTCTTCAAATGCCTCGGCATCCCACTGGCCCTCCCAGTCGTCGCCGAAGAACATGACATTCCCACCCCAATCGCTCAGATCTTCCGCCTCCAGGGTCGTTGTTTGCCGCTCCCCATCTCTGCGGTACCGGACCTCTACCTCTTCTCCGGGTTCCAGCTCCCGTGCGAGATGAAGGAGGCGCTGGGAGGGGAGGGACCCATCGAGGTCCAGGCGATGCTCGTCCTCGTCGCTATCCAGGGGATCGAAAAGCGAGATTCCGTTGATGTGGGTAATGACGTCGCC
>JBDHGR010000315.1:0-5666 GCA_039589815.1 Gemmatimonadota bacterium
AGGCACACCCACCTCCTCACCAAAGCTCACGACCCACCCAAGTTGAGCATCCACTTCGGTAGTCCGTTTGCGTAATGCGAGATCTCGCCAAATCCCACTGGGGGTCTTGGCCGAGGCACTGTTGAAGGCCACCAGATCGTCCATAGAGGCCTCGGCCACCTCGGATTCCACCCCAGGCCAAAAGGCTTTCGGGTCGAATCCGTCGATACCCTCCAACAAAACCCCTTTGGCCCGCGCCACGGCAACCGTCTCCTGTGCAAGGGCAATGAGGTGAAGCCGAAACGACCTTTCCGCCAGGACGTCGGCGATGGGATCATCCGTCAGTGCCGTGGCGAAAAGGAGAGACGCGTAGGCCAGCTTTCCCCAGAGAAACCCGAAGATGTTCTCCGTGAGAATGGCATCGGGTTCGAAGATGCTCAGCAGCCGGTGAATATCTCGGACACGATTTGAGAGCCGGCCGTCCAGTTCTCCCACAACCGTCGCTCCCCGGTTTCCCCGGTGGATCACCCCTGGCTCCAGGTAGTCCGCTGCGAAGTTGACGAAGGCACCCACCGTCCTGTTCCACGAAAAGCAACTCTATCCCATCCCTCGCCAAGGAGGCCCCAATGCTTCCGCCCATTGCCCCGGCTCCCCATATCACCTTAGGGAGCTCCCGTACCCCAACCGCGTGGGCCAGAGTGTCCAAGCTCACCCCCACCCCTCTGACATCAACGCCCTGGCTTCGGCCACCGTGACCTCCCAGATGGCCATCATCTCTTCGTCAGGCCGCTGGTAAAAGCCTCCGTAGTTGCCATCCCCCAGGGTTTTCCTGAGGGCAGCCGGGTCCAACACGGCCTTCCGGGCGTATTCGAAAACCGGCTTCTGGTCGGTGGGCAGGTCCACTCCCTCCAGTCGGGTCCATGGGAAGTTCTCCATCCATGACGCGTGAGAGCCCACGCGATCGAATTCCTTCATTTTCTCCACCGTCTTCGGAGCGATCCACCAGTTGAAGGTCTTCACCTTGTGCCCAGGACGATCCGCCATCCATTCGGATGCCAGCGAGGCCGCCGGTGCATTCCCCCCGTGCCCATTCACAAAGACGATCCTACGGAACCCCGCACGAGAGAGGGATTCCAACAGGTCCCGTATAAGGGATACGTAGGTCTCGATCCGGAGAGAAACCGTCCCCGGAAAAGCGGTGAAATACGGGCTGACACCATAGGGAACCGCCGGAAAAACCGGGATCCCCAGAGGTTCCGCTGCCTCTCTGGCCAGTTTCTCGGGAATCAGTGTGTCCACCATAAGGCTCAGATACGCGTGTTGCTCGGTACTCCCCAGGGGGACCACCGCTCGGTCGTCCCTTTCGAGGTATTCTTCCACCTGCATCCAGTTCATGTCTGCGATGCGCACTGTAGGTCTCCCGATGTTCGGCGCCGTAGCCTTGGCCCCACGACCGTCTCCCACCCGGACCCAACCCTGCCCGGGCGTAAAGGTGCGAACCGAGGGCGCCTCCCGCCACAGGAAACCTTTTCGGCGTTCACAACGTCTTATTCCATGTACACCTCTAGTTTTTCTAGATGTAGGTTTTCTAGAGGTCGGGGCCGCACGGCGTCGGGCCACCCCAGCAGCGGCGATGCGCAAAGGAAGGGAACCGACGTGGGAAAACAACAAACCGACATGATCCGGGGCACCCTGGATATGCTCGTCTTGAAGGTCCTCTCCCTTGAACCCATGCATGGGTGGGGCATCTGCGAGAGGATCAAACTCATATCCGAAGATGATCTGCAGGTAAACCAGGGCTCCCTCTACCCAGCCCTTCACAAACTCACCCAGGAAGGGTGGATCAAGTCTTACTGGGGTCTGACCGAGAACAACCGAAAGGCCCGTTTCTATCGGCTCACCCGGGCGGGGCAGATGCAGCTCAATGCCGAGGCGGCCCACTGGGACCGCCTTGCCACTGCCGTCACCAAGGTCATGGCCATCTCCTGAGGGACCACCCATGCGCTTCATCTCTCAATGGATCTTTCGACTCCGGGCCGCCCTTTTCCCCGGCCGTCTCGAGAGGGCTATGAAAGACGAGATGGCCTTCCACATGGAGATGGAGGCGCGGAAGCTCATGGCCGAAGGAATGGCACCGGACGAGGCGCTCCGGAAGGCCAGGCACGATTTCGGCGAACCCGAATACCACAAGGAAAAGGCAAGGGAGTCCTGGGGAATCGGCATGGTCCATAATCTCAGAATTGACGCTCGGCACACCCTCCGATCTCTTCGGCGGAACCCGGTTTTCGCCTTCGTCTCTATCCTGACGCTGGGACTGGGGATCGGCGCCAACAGCGCCATCTTCAGCGTGGTGAACGGGGTCCTCCTCAGAGATCTCCCCTTCTCGGAAGCGGACCAGCTGATCTCCCTCTGCGAGACCTTCCCGGACGATCCCGGGAGGTGCGTGACGGCTTCCACGCCCAATGTTTCCGACTGGGCGGAACGTAGTACCTCGTTCCAGGGGATTGGCGTCTACCGGTGGTGGGGCCACATCCTCGAGACACCGGATGGTGCACAGAGCATTTCCAGCCTCATCGCAACCCCAGAGTTCTTCCAAGTGATGAGATATCAGCCGGCCGCCGGTCGACTCCTTCAACCCCAAGATCAACTGGAAGGGAATCGGCAGGTCGCCGTTCTGGATCACGACTTCTGGGAGTCCAGATTCGGTTCTGATCCCGACGTCCTGGGCAACACGATCCTTCTGTCTGGCGAGCCCTTCCAGGTGGTGGGTGTCCTCCAGGAGGGTCAAAAACCCCCTGCCACATCAGGGGAAAGCCAAGCTGACATTTGGCTACCCCTCCATTTCGATCCGAGGGACAACGAGAGAAGGGACTGGCGAGGTTTCTATGCGGTCGGCCGGCTGAACCCCGACGCATCTCTTGAAGTGGCAAGCCAGGAACTGGAGGTGATTCGCCAGGGGTTGCTCGAGGAGTATCCGGAAGCGAACCGGGACTGGGGCCTTCAGACATCGACGCTTCATGACCGGGTCGTGGGTCGGGTGAAGAACACCCTCTTCCTCTTCCTCGGGGCCGTGGGCTTGGTCCTCCTCATCACCTGTGCGAACATCGCGAATTTGATCCTGGCTCGGCTTTCCAGCCGGGAAACGGAACTCGGGATCCGCACAGCTCTTGGCGCCGGAACACCGAGGCTCACCAGTCAGTTGCTAACCGAGGGCCTGGTCCTGGCTCTCCTCGGGAGTGGCTTCGGCCTTCTCATCGCCTGGGCCGGGACACCTCTCTTCCTCACCTTGGCCCCGGCCGGGATCCCACGTCTGGACGAGGTCGGAATGGATGCACAGGTCCTGGGATTCACCCTGGGCCTAGCCGTCCTTGCGACCCTTCTCTTCGGCGTCGCACCTCTCGCCCGAGCCGTCCGCATTGGGCCAATGGAAGCCGTTCGAAGGAGTCGACATGGAAGAGGACGGGGGCCGTTGGGAGGGGTAAACAGGGTCTTGGTGGTATCGGAGGTCGCATTGGCCTTGGCTCTCCTGGTGGGGGCCGGTCTCTTGACCCGGAGCTTCGCTGCTTTCAACCGGTGGGATCCGGGGATCGACCAGGGTCACCTCTTGGTGGCTTCTACCTCGGTGGCCACCGGGGCCTATCTAGGAGAAGAAGCCGTCATCAACATCTACCGAACCCTGGACGAGGAACTGATGTCTCTCCCAGGCGTCCGGTCCGTGGCCCGGGCATCATCCGGACCGCTCTTCGGTGGGTTCGAGCCGGACCAGGTCTACCGCGCCGAAGAGGCCGGTGCCGAGGGACAAGGGCGCCAAGCTCGTTGGTACGACATCAGCCCCAGCTACTTCGAAACCATGCGGATCCCCCTTCTCCGGGGGAGAACATTCACGGCGGAGGACAGCTGGACTGCCCCCATGGTCGTGTTAGTCAATGAGACTCTAGCGAACCAACTGTGGCCGGGAGAGGATCCAATAGGCCAAGAAATCTGGCTGGAGATGCATGACGGCACACGGCAAGTCGTGGGCGTCGTGGGGGATCTCCCCCCTCTGGATCCTGACGCACCCGTGACACCCGAGATGTACTGGCCCCAGAAGCAATACACCCGCCCCGTGACCTTCTTTGTAATCCGAACCGAAGGGGACCCCGCGCCCCTTCAGCGACAGGTCGCCGATCGAATCCACGAAGTGGATCCTGACATCCAGGTGAGGTCGGTATCGGACTATGAAGCCCTCATGGGCCGGAACCTGGTTCAGCCCCGTTTCAACATGCTCCTTATAGCGATCTTTTCCGGCGTGGCCCTGCTGCTTGCCGGAGTCGGGATCTACGGGGTGGTTTCGAGATCTGTGGCGGCACGGACCCGGGAGATCGGTATTCGCATCGCCCTGGGAGCGAAACGAGCCCGAGTCGTGCAACAGGTGGTGGGCCAATCCGTAGGGTTGGCCGCCGTGGGCGTGGCCCTGGGATTGCTCTTGGCCCTTATACTGTCCCGGTTCATCAGGGGATTTCTTCACGGAGTCGTCCCCACCGATCCACTGACCTATAGCTCGGTGGCCGTGATCCTGTTCGGAGTTGCCGTTTTGGCAAGCCTTGTACCGGCCCTCACGGCCAGCAGGGTGGACCCCATGGAAAGCCTACGGGAGGAGTAGGGCCGGCCTTCACCGCCGTGAACCGGGCCTGGCCTCCTACTGACCGGGTCTTCCCGGGGCCCGGTCCTTCCCCACTGCCGCCCAGCACTCGATCTCCACTCGGGCACCCAGCGCCAACCCCGTACCAGCAAATGCGCTTCGGGCCGGAAAGTGCTCGTCGAAATAGGTGATGTAGACCTCGTTCATGGCTGGCCACTCCGCGATGTCAGCCATCATGACCAGACATTTCACGACCCCGTTCATGGACGAGCCGTTCGCCTCCAGGACCCTCTTGATGTTCTCCATGGTTTGTCGGGTTTCGGCCTGAATCCCGCCGGGGACCACCTCCATCCTTCCTGGCAGGTTTCCGACTTGTCCGGACAGAAACAGCATATTCCCGACCCTCACTGCGTCGGAGAATGGGAGCCCCAGTTCCCGGGTTGCTGCTGATTGGAGGTATTCCACATCTACCTGCGCCGAGGCGGCTGCCGGGATGAGGGCCAGAACCGAACCGGCGACACCCAGACGAATAAAACCTCCCCTGAAAAAGCCCGATAGGCCGCTCATTCTCAGCTCCCCGATCCAAGCACGTACTTTTCGAACCACTTGGCCTGTTCTTTGTCCAGAAAGAGCCTGTGCCGTGGTTCCCGGATCCCGTGCCCTTCTCGGGGGAAGCGCAGAAACTCGACCTCGTTCCCCATCTTCTTCAGGGTTCGGTAGTACTGCTCACCCTGAGGGATCGGCACCCGGCGATCTTCTTCTCCGTGGGTTATGAGGAGGGGTGTCGCCACATCTTCCGCGAACTCGATGGGCGACCACCTCTCGAAGACCTCTTTCGTCACCCACGGCAGGCCACCGAACCCAAACTCGAGGAGGTGTGGGATATCGGTCTGACCATAAAAGGAGAACCAATCCGAGATGGCCGCGTGGCCGATGGCCGCCTTGAAGCGGTCCGTCTGGGTAACGGCCCAAAAGGTCATGAATCCACCGTAACTGCCACCCATGATCGCCATCCTCTCGGGATCCGCGACACCCATCTCGATGACGTGGTCCACGCCGGCCATGA
>JBDHGR010000316.1:0-5665 GCA_039589815.1 Gemmatimonadota bacterium
AGCAGGGTGGAGTGGAGGGCTTGTTCCAAGGTCAGGTTGCCGCAGATGCGGAGGGTCGCTTCGCGGAAGAACTCGTTGTCGTCGAACATCGGCTTCTCCTCGCCCTGGCTGCCTTCGTCCGGCGTCGGCTGGGACTCCCGCTCAGAGGATCACCAAGAGGCGCGATCGATTACGAAATATCACAACGACTCCCAAGTTCGCAACCACGGGGCCACGCCAATACAGGCATCCCGCCCCTGGCACGAGGCTTGCCCCTCCTTGGACCCAAAGGAGGTATTCCTTGAGCACACTCGAAGTCATCGTCCTTCGCGCGTCGGGCATCCCATTGGCCGAACTGCGAGAAGCGATCCACGCCTCCATCGGTAGCATGGAAACCGATGCGGGGATCGTACAGGTCTACCGGCGCCACGGGCTGGACACTGACATGGCCGTTCACATCCGACACCAGGACGGCCCTCCGGGACGCAGCAGACTCGGGTTGAGCCTTGCGGCGTCCCTGGAGAGCCACGGAAGCGTCCAGCACACGGTCTGGACCCTGGTCTGACCGAGAAGGACATCACGAACCCTTCAATCGCGGGGAAGGTGACGGAGTGGGTGCACGCCCGTTACGCGCCGTGTCCGAGCCAATCCCAAGTGGACCGCAGGGGCTCGCCCACCGGTGAGACAAGGGTCCTCAGAGGTAGCAGCCGCCGTGCCTCCGAGCCAACCGGCCAGGTTGCCGGCGGGGCCTGGGTGCGAATATGCTACCGGGAGCAGAGGTGCGCCTGGAGACTGGCGGGTTTGGGCCGGTTCGGCACCCGCTGGGACGTTAGCTGAAATTGGCCTCACGTGAGGACCTCAAAGATTCATGACGTGATGAGGTAAGCTTCATGGCGCCGGGCGATCCCCGGCAGGAGACACCGGGAAATGGCGAATAGGTTGAACCTCAAAGTCAGGATCGTTACCGCTGCAGTCGTCTTGGTGTTGTTACCGATGGCCTGCTCCTCCGAAGGCGCAAAAGATGCGGATCCGGCGTCTCAGAGTGGCTTTCCAACGGCAACAGAGATTCTCCAGTCACAGGTGGATCAATTGCTAGAGGAAACCGGCGTCTCAGGGATCGTTGTCGCCCTGGCTGAAGCAGGTGGCGAGCCGATCGTCGCAGCCGCCGGATTCGCAGACAGGGATCGGGGGATTCCCCTTCGGCCTGACACGCCACTCTTCATCGGGAGTATCTCAAAGAACCTTTTTGCCACCGTTGCATTTCAACTCGTCGAAGAAGGCCTTTTGGGACTGGATGATCCGCTTTCTCAGTACCTGGACTGGCCGCGTGGAGACGAAATCACTGTCCGGATGCTGCTGAACCACACGTCGGGCATTCCAGACTATTTCGCTGCCCTCTCGCTCACTGGTTCCCAAGACGGCGTGCCGGCCTTCTTCTCCCACCCCCACCCACCGACCCAGATCTTCGAGATGATGCCCAGCCGGGACCCGATCTTCGATCCGGGCTCGAACCAGCGATACAGCAACACAAACGGCCTACTCGTAGGAGAAGTGATTGAAGCAGTCACAGGGCATTCGTTGGGCGAAGTGTTGGAAGAGCGAATCGTCTCCCGCCTTGGCTTGGAGAACACTTACTTGTACGAGGCGAAGACATTCGATCGCCCCCGGGCTCGGGGGTATTGTGGGATGGCCGGGTGGGTTGATGAACCCGGAGAATCGGTTGACTGCTCTTTCGCAGATGAAGCCCTGCCGAACTCAGCGGACGGGAGCATCGTTTCGAGTGCGCTGGATCTGTTGCGCTACCACAGGGCGTTGAGAGGTGGCGGGCTACTCAGCGACGCTTCCTGGGATGCCATGCGCTACGTTGAGCCCGGCTTGGCGAATGGTCTCGGTTACAACGTCATGTCAGGCCCAATGGGAAACCAGGAAGGGAGCGTTGGGAGGGCCATGGGATCTCTGGCGGCGAACCTCTATTACCTGGAAAGGGACCTTTTCATCGTCATGATGCTGAACCGGGGGGATGCACCCCTCCCCATGCGTCGTTTTCTTGAGCTGCGAGAGGATCTGGGTTAGCGCCGAAGACGAAAGGATCGCCACCCAACTCCTCGAAGCTCGATAAGGAGGGGTCCCATGGGCTGCCTCGAACCGGCTTCTTGATCCCTGTGCTCCATGGAAGTACCCAGGAAGGTCCTGCGACGTGCGAGGCCAACAACAGATCACAAAGCGGGCTCCGGCTTCGGCCGCTTTCGCGGCCCCCGTCCCGACCGGCCGCGACCAGGGTCAGGATCAGAGGTCGGTAGCTTGTTTACGGGAGCCGAAACATTTGAGCACAAGTGATGGGTCCGGTTCGGACGCCCTTGAACGTTAGGCGGAATGGCACGGACATGATCAGTGAGACTGAGATGCCGATAGGCGGAATCACGATGTGGGCCACTCTTGCAGCATCCTTGATCGCCACCTTCTTCGTGAGTGCCTGTGGAAGCGAAGGTGATGGAGACGGCTGGTCCGCGACCTGGGAAGCCGTCGACGGAGTAGTGCACGTTGTGAACATTCCGCCGGACGTTGGCGGAGGGCCGACGATGGTGGCGGAGGAGGAGTTCCGTATCGGCGTGGTCGAAGGCGGAGGGCCAACCTCCTTTGGCCTCATCCGTTCCATTGCGGTGTTACCGGATGGCCGCTTCGCAGTAGCAGATGCACAGGCGGAAGAGGTTCGGCTGTTCACCAGCGGAGGAGAACATCAGAGAACCTTCGGTGGGGAAGGTGAGGGTCCCGGTGAGCTCAAGGGCATGCAGGGTGTGCATGTTCACAACGGAGTGCTGCGGGTAGCCGAGCAGGCGAACGCGAGGCTATCGGTTTTCCATCCAGACGCCGGGTTCGTGGGGACCCACCCGCTCCGCCTCCACAGCTACAGCTTCCGCGGGCCGTGGGCGGCGGCCGTTGACTCTTCAGGGCGTACGTTCGTGGCATCGGCGGGCCAGTATGGTGAAGGTCGGTTCTGGAACATGGTGCGGGTCTACGACACAGCGATGAACCAGCTCGACTCCATTCCTTACCACGACTACACGGACGATGGTGAACGGGACGAGGTCCCAGGAGCTTGGAGAGTCGCACTCGGGAGCAACGCTTGGACCTGGGCGCAGGTCCCTTTTTACGCCCGGCCCTACCAGTTGTTGACGCCGAAAGGTGAGTTCTGGAGCACTACAGGAGGGAGCCCTCAGCTGGAGGTCTCCCTGTGGACCCCTCCCGGGGACACGTCTCTGGTATTCTCGAGTCTCCGAAAACCGGATCCCGTGGCCTCAGCTGAGCGCGACTCCGCGATGAGTGCGCTTGAGGAGGAGTTCGTCGAACGGTCGGGAAGAAACCCTGGCTTGGATCCATCGAGAGTCCCAGCCACAAAACCGACGGTGTACGGCCTATCCATGGACGACCGCAGTCGCGTTTGGATCCGTCTTACCGAACCGTCTGCGGACACCACGGGCTACGACGTCTTTGGCAGCGATGGCTACCACGCCGAGACAGTGCACATGCCGTTTCGCGTCGATGGTTGGGTCCCACCAGTGGTACGGGGGGATACCGTATGGGCGGTGGTAACAGACGAGATGGACGTGCAGTACGTGGTTCGCGCGCAGATCCATCCGGTGAATCCCTCCATCCAACGATAGTGAGCACGGGAGGTGCACGATGGTTCCGCATGGAATCAGAGCAGATGGGGCTGCTTCGGAGGCCTCCGGCCGTTATCGGACGGACGCAGGTTCCGTGAGTCGAACGGCATCTTCTCAAGGCCGGAGAATCCGGGTGGACTTCATGAGGCGGGATATCTGCGCACTTGCGGCCATCTTCACACTGGCATGTGCCGCTGAGCCCGCCTCCACGAACTGGGAGGTTCAGCGGCAGGTAGCCGGCGACACCACAACGGTCCACACCGTGGCTGGTCAGATCTGGCCGTCGGAGGTGTGGCTGAGTGAGGATCTGGCGATCGGAGTTCTCGATGGACCGGTCCATCTGATCTTCGGCGAAATCACCAGAATGGCTGAGGATCTTCGGGGCGGGATTTATGTTCTGGACGGCCAGGTGCCGGAGATTCGACACTTCGACCGCACGGGAAACTTCGTTGGTACCGTGGGGCGGGCGGGGGCGGGACCCGGAGAATACGGGCCTTTGACTTTGGGCATGGTCGTCGATTCGGCCGGCGTGCTCTACGTGCATGACTGGGCCAATTCGCCACGTATCGTTCGATTCGCTGAGGACGGCCGGGCACTCGACCCCTGGACGCTTGATTCCCCCTTCTTGACGACCGCGCCTGGCACATGGCTCTACAGTGATGCTCCGGGTCGGTCTTTGATCACCACGCGAAGCGATAACGATGCGGCGCTTCTCGTGCTCGAGGATGGGCAGGTGAAGGACACTCTTCCATTGCCTCGGCTTCCCGGAATGCCGAAAGAGCGCGGCGGACCGTACCGGATCGAGACCTATTGGAGCTGGCATCCAGACGGGTACTTCGTTGTGGGGGTCAGCAACGAGTACTCTTTCGATGAGCGCCGCCCAGATGGCGTACTCAGGATTCGCCGCGATGTGGAGAAGCTGCCGGTCCACCCGGAGGAGGCGGACGCGTATCGACGCCTCTTCGAGTGGATGGAACAACAGCCGGCGTACCGGCCACCGGAGGGCGAGTGGATTCCCTCAACCATGCCACCCTTCCGCGGTATCGAGGTCGGTACGGATGGTCGAATCTGGGTCAGGCGAAACACACATCCGATCCGGATCCCGGTCGTTGAACCCTCTGATGGGCGGCCGGCCATTGGATGGACACAGCCGTTCGTCTACGACGTTTTTGAGGCCGACGGCTCGTTCCTCGGGGAGATCCGGTTTCCAGAGCTATTCGAACCGTACCTGTTCGGAACCGGACACGTATGGGGAGTTCGACGTGGCGAATTCGACGAAGAGTATGTCGTTCGCCTATCGATAAGGGCCGGCGACTAGTGGAGGGAGTAGCCCCGGTGCCTAGACCGTTGAGAATCGGCACCGTACCATCAGTGTTTCGCGGAACTCCTGGCGCGGATGAATCTTGAACCCAGGGCCTTCAGGGTGAGTGTTCCTCCGAAAACAGACCGGGTACCGGCTTGGGCCGCCAAAAGCGGCCTTCGACCCAACCGGCCGGATACAGATGGAGCCGCGGACGAGAAGTGACCCTATCACGCCTTGAGTCCGGAGGGAGTTTCTCCTCGGCGAGCAAGACAAAGTTCGGAGGGAAGAGATGAAATTGCATACGGTCTTTCCTACGCCACAATTCACGCCCGCATTGGCTGGATCGGATGGCCGACGCCCGCTCCAGTTCTTTGTGATGGCGTTGGCGATGATGAGCTTCGCCTGCACCCCTACGTCCCCACCCGGCGAAGAGGCTTCGGAACCGGCGACACCAGGGGCCGCCACCTCCGCTAGCTCCCACGCAGACCTCATCGCCTTCTTCCATGAATGGCGGGAGTTTCAGGCGCCGAAGAGGATCGACGGCGTCCCCGACTACTCGGCTGACGCCATGGCGGCGCAGCACAGGGAGCTTGCCGACTATCAGGCCCGGCTCGCGGCCTTCGACACCACTGGCTGGTCGGTGGCCGAACAGATCGATGTTCACGTGATTCGGGCCGAGATGAACGGGCTGGACTTCGACCATCGTGTGTTGCGCCCATGG
>JBDHGR010000317.1:0-5653 GCA_039589815.1 Gemmatimonadota bacterium
ATTTCGAGATTCCCGCAACAGCCATCATCTCCGCTGTGAGTCAGGAACCGGACTTTACCGGTTTCGAGTCTCTCATCGAGGTCCCAGGTAGAGACTGGATCAAGGTGGATGCCGACATGCGTACCACCGAGCACAAGGTCTGGGCCGGCGGTGACGTGACTAATCTGGCCCTGGTGACCGACGCCATCGGACATGGCCGGAAAGCCGCAGAGGACATCGTGCGATCCTTCTCCGGAGCACTGCGAGAGGACGACGATCGCCCGGTAGTGTATTCCGACGCGATGCAGCTCACGCATTATGAGAAGGCCGAACGACAGGTTCCGGGTCATGTCGAAGATGACGAGCGCATGGACCTGGAGGTCGAGGTGAACCTCGGGTACTCCGCCGAACAGCTCGCCAAGGAAGTGGACCGTTGCATGAGCTGCGGGTACTGCTTCGACTGCGAGAAGTGCTGGATGTACTGCCAGGACCAGGCCATCGAAAAGCCCCTGGAAGGCGGATGGCCCTACGGTTGGGTGCTGGAGAAATGCACAGGATGCAGCAAGTGTGCGGAGATCTGCCCGTGCAACTTCATCGAGATGCACTGATTTGCAGGTAAGCGTTCCTCGGATGCTCGTCGCGGGTCTCCGAGGGGGAGGAGGGAAGACCCTTCTAACTCTCGGGCTCGCGGCGAGTTTTGGTACCAGGGGGTACGTGGTAGCCCCCTTCAAGAAGGGGCCCGACTACATCGACGCCTCGTGGCTCACCCGTGCGGCCGGGCGCCCTTGCCGGAATCTTGACCTTTTTCTCTTCTCTCCTTCAACGGCTGTTCGCTCATTCGTGGAGGCCTCCGCGGACGCCGACGTGGCGGTGATCGAGGGAAACCGAGGGCTCTACGACGGGATGGATCCGGAGGGAAGCTATTCCAGCGCAGAGCTAGCGAAGCTCCTGAAGACACCGGTGCTCCTTTCCGTCGACGCGACAAAGACCACCCGGACCGCAGCCGCCCAGATTCTTGGATGCCAAACTCTGGATCCTGATGTGCCGTTGGCCGGAGTGGTGCTGAGCCGCGTTGGAGGAGAGAGGCACGAGTCGGTCCTCCGGGAAGCCATCGAGGGTATCTGCGGAATCCCGGTCCTTGGGGCCATCCCCCGCCTCCCGGGCGACCCCTTCCCCGAAAGGCATCTGGGATTGATTCCTCCCCAGGAGACGGAAGCGATAGAAGGCTCCCTCTCCAAAGTCCGGGAGGTGGCCGAGCGGTATCTGGATCTGGATGGAATCCTGGCCCTGGCGACCTCGGCAGGGGCTGCGTCCCTGAACCACGACATAGTAGACGCGGAAGTCGGGAACGGTTCTGAAAGTCCAAACGGGACGGCTACGGAGGTCCAGGTTCCCGCCCTGGAAAGCCCCACGGTAAGGATCGACGTGTCCCAGGACGAGGCTTTCCAGGTTCCCCCCCTGGAAAGCCCCACGGTAAGGATCGGCGTGTTCCAGGACGCGGCTTTCCAGTTTTACTACCCGGAGAACCTTGAGGGTTTGGTCCAAGCCGGCGGGGAGTTGGTGGAGACATCCCCACTGGAGGATTCGTGCCTGCCGGAGGTGGACGCCCTTTATCTGGGAGGTGGATTCCCCGAAACCCTCGCCCCGGGGTTGTCCGAGAATACCTCTTTTATGGAATCGGTCCGGGCGGTAGCCGAGGAAGGGCTTCCGATCTATGCCGAGTGTGGGGGAGCTGTCTATCTGGGGAAAACCCTTCATTATCAGGGGGATTCGTACCCACTGGTGGGGGTGCTCCCGGTGGAGTACGGATTCCATGCAAAACCCAAAGGACACGGTTATACTGTCCTGGAAACCGTCAGTGAGAATCCGTTTTTCCAGGTCGGGAAGACATTGAAGGGGCATGAGTTCCACTACACCTACATGCTCTCCCCCGAAGCGGAAAACCTCGAGTTCGCGTTCAAGATGCATCGCGGCTACGGATTCGACGGAACACGCGACGGCCTTTGTGTGGGAAACGTCCTCGCCTCGTACACGCATCTCCACGCCCTGGGAACAGCGGATTGGGCATCCGCTGTTGTCCAGGCGGCGAGACGTCTCAAGGACCAGAGATGCTAGGAGTTTGTCCCCCTGACGGGGTGTGGCCCCAGACAGGCTCCCAGGTGGGGTTTAGACCCCCCTGAGACTGGAAAGGACGAGGTTTTGGCGATAATCACGATTTCACGAGGCTCCCTGAGTGGTGGGCGCGCTCTGGCGGACTGCTTGAGTTCCCGCCTGGGGTATCCGAGTGTGGGCCGGGAAGTCCTTCAGGAAGCAGCTGAAGCCGTCGGCGCTTCGGAAGAGGTCTTCCGAGGGAAGTTCGAAACCACACCGGGGCTCTGGGGGCGCCTGACACACGCCCGGGAGAGGTACGTCCTGGCTGTCAAAACCTCTCTTGCGGAGTGGTGCACCCGGGGCGACCTGATTTACCACGGACTGTCCGGCCACCAGCTGCTGAAAGGGATCCCGGGCGTCTTGAAGGTTCGGTTGATCGCCCCAATGGAGATGCGGGTCCAGGCTCTCCTGGAGACTCAGCACCAGCTGACCGCGTCCCAGGCCGAAGCCTTCATCAAAGATGTGGACCAGGACCGTGCCCGATGGGTCAAGGTCATGTACGGCGTCGATGTCACCGACCCAAGCATGCACGACCTCACCATCAACCTCAGGACCCACACCATCGAGTCGGCCTGCGAGACTGTAGCTACAGCGGTGGCCCAGCCCCAGTTCCAGATCACCGACGAGGTGGAAGCGGAGCTATTTGCCTTCGCCGCCGAATGCCGGGATCGCCTAGGCCGGGAAAAGGGGGGTTGAGGAATGTGCATCATCACGATCCAAAGGGGCACCAAAAGCGGTGGTGAGGCCATGGCCGAATGCCTGGGTGAAAAACTCGGCTACCCGCTCCTGGGAAGGGAAGTCCTTCAGGAGGCGGCCGCCCAACTGGGAGTTCCAGAGGAGGACGTCGGGGACAGGATGGAGGAGCGGCCTGGACGTTTCGGTCGTAAGCCTCTCATCACCAAGCTCTACGTGGCGGCCGTCCGAGCTGCACTTGTCGAACAGGCTCGGAGCGGGAACCTGGTCTACCATGGGTTGGCCGGGGGACTCCTCCTGAGGAGGCTTCCCGGAGTGCTTCGGGTCCGACTCATAGCCCCCGTCGAGTTTCGTGTACGGTCCCTCATGGGTAGCCACGGGATGGATGAGGCCTCCGCCGAAGCCTACATCCGTGAGGTTGACGAGGCCCGGGCCGTTTGGATCAAAAGCGTTTACGGGCAGGACAACACCGATTCGAACCTCTATGACATGGTTCTGAACCTGGAAGGCTTCTCGGTCCCTGAGGCTTGCGAAGTTGTCGTCGCGGCGGCATCCCGGCCCGAGTTCGAGATGACTCCGGCTCGCATGAGGTTACTGAACGATTTCGATCTGGAATGTCAAGTTCGGCTTGCCCTTTTTGAGGATCTGGGGACCCAGACCCTCGATCTGGATGCGACGGTGGCTGACGGCTTGGCTACGGTCACCGGGGAAGCTCCCCTACTCAGTACCGGCGATGTTGGAAAACGGATAATCGAGATCGCGACGTCGGTTCCCGGAATCAAAGAGGTCCGACTCGCGTTGGAGTGGTTCGATCCCTACCCCTGACCCGACGTCCTGGTAGGATGAGCGGGCGATGAGGACGAGCTTTGAACATGGGCCGTTTCTCCGAGTGTACGCGCGTGTTCGCGGTTTTGACTCTTGTGTTGGTGATTACGCCTGCGGCCCTTTATGGGGCCCAGGAACCAGCAACCTTTATGGACGCGGGTACCACCGCCTGGTGGGTCTGGCCTCTGTCGCTGTTCGTCATGACGTTTGTCATGGGGATTCTGGCGGCCCTCGGGGGGGTGGGGGGTGGTGTCCTCTACGTCCCCATTGTCAGCGGCTTTTTCCCTTTCCATTTGGATTTCGTGAGGGGGGCTGGGCTTCTTGTTGCCCTCAGCGGGGCCTTGGCGGCGGGCCCGGGATTCCTCCGGATGAACCTGGCCAGCTTGAGGCTGGCCATGCCGGTGGCACTCATCGCTTCCACATGCGCCATCTTCGGGGCGCTGGTGGGCCTTTCCCTTCCCACCAACATCACGCAAACGGCCCTGGGAGCCACGATCCTTGGGATCGTGGTCCTCATGATCATGGCGAAGAAGTCCACCTTCCCGGATGTGCCGGAATCGGACAAGCTCTCTTCGATCCTGGGAATCTATGGGATCTACACCGAGGCCAGTCTTGGGCAGACCATCAACTGGAAGGTTCATCGCACCCTGACCGGACTCGTCCTTTTCATCTTCATCGGGTTCGCCGCAGGAATGTTCGGCCTTGGTGCCGGTTGGGCCAATGTTCCGGTCCTGAACCTGACCATGGGAGTACCGCTGAAAATCAGCGTGGGGACGAGCAAGTTCCTCCTGTCTATCACGGACACCTCGGCGGCCTGGATCTACCTCAATCAGGGCTGCGTCATCCCCATGATGGTCGTGCCCTCCATCGTGGGAATCATGGGAGGGTCTTTCATCGGGGTGCGAATCCTGAGAGTGGCAAAACCCACCTTCGTGCGCTGGATCGTTATCGTCATGCTCCTTTTCGCAGGAGCCAAGGCCATCACCAAGGGGCTAGGTCTCCCCTTCATCGTCTGAGGCAGGGGGCAGAGAGATGACCGAGACCGAAAAAGGCCTGGAAACAGGCAAGAACCTGAACTCGAGTCCAGGCCAGACGGCAGAGGCCGACGCAGATCAAATCCTGTACGCCAGCATCTTGGCGAAGGGAATGTATCTGGGTTTGGGCCTCCTCCTGGCGACCTTCGCTCTATATATGACGGGACTCCTTCAGCCAGGGATTCCCATCGAAGAGCTCCCTCGGCTCTGGACGCTCAGCGCCCACGAGTACCTGGAGGTTGTGAACCACGAATTCCTTCATCGCCCGGAAGTCGTGGACGGTTGGCGTTGGATGGCACTTCTGGGAATGGGAGATTATCTGAACTTCGTTGGTATCGCTCTCCTCGCGGCGGTAACCATCGTCTGTTATGGCGGGATTCTGCCAAACCTCTTCCGGAAGAAGGATTGGATCTACGCCACCATCGCCGTGCTAGAAATCATCGTCCTGGTTCTGGCTGCCAGTGGACTTGTCGCCGTAGGTCACTAAGGAGGACGGGCCAGAGCTTGGCCCCGAGTGCTAGGATAAGCCATCAGCAATCCAACCATGAAGTATCTCCCTGTTGGTCTGGACGTTCGGGACCGGATCTGTATCGTTGTGGGTGGCGGACAGATTGGAACCCGAAAGGTCGCCACCCTCATTCGGTCTGGGGCCACGATTGCCGTAATCTCTCCGGTTGCCTCGGATGAAATCGGGGTTTTGGCGGACGGGGGCGGGGTCCGGTGGTTGAGGAGGGAATATGGGGAAGGTGACCTCACGGGAGCTTTCCTCGCCGTCGCCGCCACCGGAGACGACGACCTGAACTCCCGCGTGGTTCTGGATGCTCTGCAGAGCGGGGTCCTGGTGTGTGACGCCTCCTCGGCATCCCGGTCACAGGTGATCTTTGGTGCCCTCCACAAGATTAATGATGTTACGGTTGCGGTCTTCACCGACGGCCAGGACCCGGCTTTGGCACGAAGGACCCGGAACAGTA
>JBDHGR010000318.1:0-5650 GCA_039589815.1 Gemmatimonadota bacterium
TAATCGTCGCTGACCGGAAGAAATAATCGTCGCTGATCAGGCGGGCTCTGGAGGGCGTTGAACTGGCCGGGAAGAAAGGGTGGAAGAGAGTCTTGGTGAGAGGGTTCTGCCCAGGAAATGCCCTATCAACATCAAAAAACACCCCCTACCAAGAAGAAGTGGGGGGTGCTCTATGTGGTCTGAGGCCTGAGATTTCGGCCTTATTCTGGTCTACTTTTTGTCAACTCATTATTCCGAACCAATGACTTTACCCCAACAAAAAAGCGGAAGCCCTTGTCGTTAAAGGACTTCCGTAACAGAAAAACCCAAGGCCAAGAAGCCTTGGGTCTCTTAGTACGCCGTCAGGGACTCGAACCCCGAACCTACTGATTAAGAGTCTGGTCGGTCTAGACCTGAAATGTGGTAAAAACCCATGTCAACGCTGGATAAATGTGGTTTCTTCCCGTGCCAGGGCACCTCCTGAAATGGGCATTTCCAGCATCCATTCTGACCCAGATTCTGACCCACCCTCACTGAGTCGAGTCTCTCCTGGGTTGATGCTCCTCCAGCAAGGCCTGGAGGGGGGCACGAGCTTCCGCTCTTTCAGGCGTTGGAGGAGGGAGGGAGTGGGCATGGGTTAGTGCTCTACGTCGTCTCGGTGTTCTTCAAGCAAAGCCTGGAAGCGGGGATGGTCGCGGAGGGGGTCCCAGATGGGATCGATCTCCAGCACCGGGACCGAGAGCCAGGAGGGGGCGGGGAGTTTCTCCTCAAGGATGTCTATAGCTCGGTCATGTTCGTCGAAATGGGCGAGGATACGGGCAAGGAGAATCTCTGCAGAGGGTCCGTAGTAGAACTCATCTTCCACCCCGCCCGGCCTGAATGCCCCGTCTAGGGAGACAAGGGCCTCCGCCGTCTCGATTGCCGCCTCCTTGTCTCCCTGACCCTTGTAAATCAATGCCACTGCGACATAAGCAGTATGGCGGTTAGGAGGGTTCCTTTCGGCCACGGCCGCCAGGGAATCCCAGTAGATTCGGGCCTGGTTCTTTGACCCAACCTCTTCCTCGTGAATTGCCTTCCTGATGCAGTCTTCCACGAGATACTGGCAGCGGTAGCTCCTTTCTCCCAGGTAGTCCTCCAGATCGAGCAACCGCTCCTCCCTGGTCAACGCCCTCATCAGCACCGTACGAGGATAACCTGGAATGTACCCGTAGGTATTCCCCCCTGAGGCAAGCACCGCCGACATCACCGTCCTGGTTCCCTCCAGTTCTCCCCTGAGGAGGCGAATCCAGGCCTCGAAGGATCTCGACGCATTTGATGGGTACACCCCTTGCCAGAGTGCGTTGGTTGTCAGAGCATCTTCGTATCGGTGATCGAAAATGAGACTCTCGGTGATATGCCTCAGGACTGCAGGGTTAAGCGGGTCTATCTCCTTGGCCCTTTCCAACGTGCGCAAACCGAGGTCGAACTCCCCCAACATCCGCTGCAATTGCCCGAGTTCGAGCAAGGCGGAACCCATGTTCGGATTCTCTTCAACAGCCACCTCGAGGTTGCTGACCGCATCAGCGGTATTGCCAGTTGCGATGAAGTAGCGGCCCAAGGCCATCCTGGCTTCGGGAAGGCCCGGCAGAGATTCCAATGCCGCTTCGGCCTCTTCCCGGACTCTTTCCATCCGTTCGATGCCAAGGCTGGTGTAGGTAAGGGACAGAGCTAACCGTGCACGGGCGAGGGCAAAATCGGGATCAAGCTCGATTGATTCTTGGTAATGACGAATCGAACGGAACGACGGATTGACTAATCCCCGCTGTCTTTCGTTGAGAAAAGCCTCATTCCCCCGCAGAAATTGAAGATAGGCACCCGTGTTCTCGGTAAAGACTCTCGCTACCTGATCCCGTTCGTGCGGCGAGAGGCTGAACCCGATCTCTGCCGCAATCTGCTGTGCGATGTCGTTTTCCACCTCGAAGAGGTTCTCGGCGGACAGATCAAGGTCGTACTCCTCGCTCCATAGGTGTTCATCAACTCTCGCATCGATCAACTGGACCGTCAGCCGAACCTGATTCCCTGCAAGTCGAGCACTTCCCTCCACCACAAAGCCTACACCAAGCTCTTCGGCAATCTGTCGGGTCGGCTTCCTCTCCTCCCTGTACTGCATTGTCGAGTTGCGGGAAGTGACGCTCAGGGCCGAGATCTCGGAAAGCTTCGAGGTGATCTCTTCCTGCATCCCGTCAGCGAAGTAAGCGTCGTCCGGGTTGGGGCTGTGGTTGTCAAAGGGCAAAACAGCGATGCCGGGCCGGTCATCCTCCACGGTGGCTACCGGGTCCGGTGTGACCTCCCCATCGGTCCCGAGAACCATCCTCCCCACCAAGGCGATCACCACGAGAACCGCAACGCCCAGGGCAATGCGAAGAGGCCCCGTACTCTTCCTCGTATCCGCCGCAACAGGAGCCGTCGTCACTGCCAACGCCGCCGCCATCTCCCCCGTCGTCCTGTACCGATCCGCAGGGCTCTTGGCCAGGGCACGATTGATGACCTTCACCACCTCTTCGGCCACTGTCGGTCTGGCCTGGGTAATCGATGGGGGATCTTCGGTGAGGTGCTGCCGTACAACCGCCTCCACCTGTGCCCCAGTGAACGGGGGATGCCCCGCCAGCATCTCGTACAGCACACATCCGAGAGCATACTGGTCGCTCCTCCCATCCAGATCCTGCTCCCCCGTGGCCTGCTCGGGGCTCATGTATGCTGGGGTGCCCAGGGAGGTGCCAGTCCGTGTGATCCGCTCCTCCTTCGCCTCGGCCACCGCATGGGCCACCCCAAAGTCGGCCAGCACAGCGTGTCCAGCCTCCAGCATGATGTTGGCTGGCTTCACATCCCGGTGGATGACACCCTCCTCGTGGGCATAAGCCAGTGCATCGGCTACCTCACAGGTGATCTGGATCGCGTCCTCGACGGGGAGCTGCTTCTCTTTCGTGAGGCGTGAGCGAAGGGACTCGCCCTTCACATAGGGCATGACGTAAAAGAGGAAGCCGTCGGCCTCGCCTGAGTCGAAGAGGGGGAGGATGTGGGGGTGCGTGAGGTTGGCAGCTGTCTCAATCTCACGAAGGAACCGTTCAGCCCCGAGGTATTGGGCCAGGTCAGGGTCGAGCACCTTCACGGCGACCTGGCGATGGTGCTTGAGATCCTCGGCCAGGTAGACCGTAGCCATCCCCCCACTACCGATCTCCCGCTCTATCTGAAAGCGGTCAGCGAGTGCAGCCTTCAGGCGTTCCGCGTGCTCCATGCGGTGTGATCCGTTGGAATGAACGCGCCCCTTCCAGCCCAGTCAGCCCCACCGAGAATCATGGGTTGTGGGTGAGGTGGGGGCAAGGATTCACCGCCGGGTCCAGATCAAACCCGCCCTCAGTTTCTCACGTCCGTGTACGGGCTGTTTGAAAAGCATGAACTGATCAACAGTCAGTTGGTCGTGGCACAGAAAACCCTGCAATCAAAGGCAATCCCAGCCAGTCGAGATGGATCGGGGTCAGATCCAGGGTCAGATCATTGCCAAAAGTGGCCTTATTCTGGCACCCGAAGGGCAGAAAGGAAGGCAGATCCCAGAGGAGTCGTCCCCGAGGATGATCTTGGCCTCTCCCAACCAGAGCCGAACTCCTATCCAGAGAGCGTGTGAGATGCTGTCCGAGGCCGAGAGATAGAGTCGGTGGGTGTCGGGTAATCCTCAGGTTACGTCTCTCTCCAATCCCTTCTCCCCCCAAGGGGGTGGGTTATGAGGCTCTAACGTCTCTATTCCTGCCCATTCGTACCCAATAACACCCGAACAGAATTGGAGTAACCCCAAAACACCCCCGATCTACTCCATCTGGCTCTGAAGTACGAAGAAAAAACGACCCAGGCTTCTGGTTCACCTGGGTCGTTCTCGTTGATTCGATTCTCGGGCTACACCTTCTCGTAGACCATGCTAGCGATCTCGATTCTCCCATCGATAAGTGTACCGGACAGTGGGGGAAGCGGGGGTTCCTCAAGCCCGACGAGGGTCAGGGTCAGCGTGGTGTCCACCAGGGTATAATCGCCTGTTTCCGTGTCCGTTCCTGTGGTGACAACACCGTCACTTGTGGTGCGGGATGTCCCAGTGTTCTCGAACGTCCCATCGGATTTCAACGTGAGAATGCCAGCCAGGACCTCGATTTTGAACGAATCCATGTCGACCAGGACGGCAGGGAGTGGCTGTCCCCCAAGGGTCTGAAGGACATACGACCCAAGGTGGGATTCATCGGGTCCGGTGGAGCTATCGCACGCCCCAGCCATAAGACACATGGCTACCGCGAGGCCGGTCCTCATCAGACCTCCTAGCTGTGGGAAGATGCCAACTATCTAACCCCACCGACTATCTACTGCAACTTTGCTGTGCGGAGCATTTGCGCGAGGGTTGGTGGAGGGATTAGGCTTTTGACGGATCAAGGCAGAAATCGCTGGTGGAATCTCTAACGGAGGAGAGAACCATGTCGATGAGACTGGGTGCTGTTCTGGCTTCCTATTTCTTCCTTTGGCCCTTCATTTCTTCCCCCCACCTCTCCGGTCAGACCATTCCTGACTACGAGGTCTACGCCATCGAGTACAACTCCCAACCTGACTGGGACGTTACGGGGCTCCTCCGGGGTGCAGAGGATCAGATTGTTGTAGACGGCTCTCTGATGGTTTGGCTGATCAAGGATCCTGAGGGTCGAAACATCCTCGTGGACACAGGATATTTGCCCGACAATCCACGCCATTCAGACCCCACTGGAGAACTATACACCAGGCCCGATGAGGCCGTTGCGAGACTTGGAGTCGCTCCAGAAGACATCACAGACATCATCATCACCCATCTCCATTGGGACCATGCCGATGGTACAAGCCTTTTCCCGAATGCCCACTTCTGGATTCAGGAAGCCGAACTGGAGTACTACGCCACCAGGGCGTATCAGGAGGGAGGAGACAGCCGGGGAGTTGACCGCACAAACGTCGTGGAAATCGTGGAACTGAATACCCAAGGCCGCGTCACACTCGTCGATGGGGATGACCAAGAGATCTTTAATGGGGTTACGCTCTATACAGGTGGGCGTCATACTTTCGCAGCCCAATACGTCGGGGTAGGCACTCCTGACGGCAACGTCATCCTGGCATCCGACAATATCTGGTTCTATGCCAACCTGGACCTGAACCTCACCAATTCGCTCACGTTCGATCCCGAAGCGGACGTGGTCGCCCAAGCTCGTATGATTGAACTCGCAGGGAAGCCCGAGTGGATCATACCAGGGCATGATGGAGCAGTGTTTGAGAGATTCCCAAATCCTGTCGAAGGAGTAGCTCGAATCCGGTGAGGAACAGGGGGGAATCCTTGCTCCCACCATACCCACACGACATGATTCTTCCTGGTGGCTGACTGGGCTGGAATGGGCCGTCTCCTCTCACCGGAGCCATCAACGTGGCATCCAAGCTCTCGTTGTTCCTGGCTGAACTGAAGCGGCGGAAGGTCACTCGGGTTGCGGCGGTTTACGTCCTCGTGGGACTCGGGGCGATTGAAGGCGTGGACATTATCGGGAGTAGGCTCCTATTCCCAGAGTGGGCCATCCAGTTCGTCATCATCCTAGTTCTAATCGGATTCCCGATCGCCCTTGTTCTGGCCTGGGCACTTGAAGTC
>JBDHGR010000319.1:0-5637 GCA_039589815.1 Gemmatimonadota bacterium
TGTCGCCGGTCCGGATTCGCCCGTTCCAGCCGGTCGGCGATGTACCGGTCGATGTCACTTTGGGTCACCGGGAGGTTCGGTTGATCCATTCGCAACAGTCGCTTGAGCCTCCCGCCCTTGTCCCGGTACTCGATCTCCCAACGGTCGGAGCTTCCGTAGTAGAATCCCGAACCGGATACCGCGGCGTAACCGAATTTCCCAAAGACCAACCCCCCACCCACCCAGTTCTCCCCGTCGGTTGTTTCGTAGGATTCTCCGCCTGGAAAAGAGCCCAGGGTGGTTGCCGTTGCCCCGGAGCGATCGATTACGTAGTAGACGGCGCTGTCCCGCTTGGCACCCTGGACGGCCTCGGGGGACGCGGAGAACATGTCCGTGGCCAAGAGGAGGTCTCCATCAGGGAACGGCTCGGTCACGATAGGGAACCCACCGGCGGTAGTGAGGACCGTGAGCTCAAAGGAGCGTGCAAAGTCACCGTCGGGGGAAAGAACGGATACTCGTCGGTTTCTCCAGTCATAGGCGATGAGGGAGTCGCCCACCGTCCTTCGTAGGAAGAAGATGTCCTCGAACTCCCCTGGGCCAAGCGCCATCCTTTGCCGTCGGCCCACACCGGAACCGAGTTCTCGACGATGGTGACCCCTGAGCTGTCCCGGACCGTGGGCCCGAGGTGGGCTGATTCCGGAGCACAGGCCGTGAAGGCCAGCGTCGCGGGAAGAATGATTGAGGATAGAGCGATGGCCGAGAACCGGTCTCCGCCCCGGGTCCAATGAGGGGCCGAGCGGTCCCCCCCAAGAACCTCTGTCTTCCGCCTCACAGCAGCACCTCCGCCCTTTGTGGATCGGTACGTTCCGCCCCTTTTGACGAATGGCGCTGCCGCAATGTTGCCTGGAGGCCAGCTGTGGGCTACTCCCCCTTCAGCACCTCCACCGGGTCGAGACCCGCCGCCCGACGTGCGGGCAGATAACTGGCTGCCAGGGTGGCTCCCAGAAGAAGGACCCCGGCGCTGACCAAAGAGAGCGGATCCCAAGGTTCGATTCCGAAGAGCTGGCTCGCCATGAGTCGGCCGAGGCCGATGGCGAGAACAACGCCTGCGCCAAGCCCGAAGCCCGCCATGAGGAGGCCTCTACCGAGAATGGCCCGGACCACGCTCCTTCGTTCTGCGCCCAGGGCCAGTTGGATACCCAACTCCCTTGAACGGAGCTGAACCAGATAGGCCAGAACGCCATACACCCCGAACACGGCCAACACTGCGGCAAGCGCGGCAAGGCTTCCCAGCAGGATTACCGCGAACCGGGCGGACACCATGGCAGTGGAGCCCTGGATATTGCCAGCGAGGGGTTGGTAAGACGATGTGCCCTCCGGGTCCAACTCTTCCCGGATGCGCAGAAAGGCCGGAGCCAAGGCCATGGGATCCGAAGCGGTGCGAATCACCCAGTTGTCCATATAGGTCGGTGCTTGGGCCAGCGGGACATACGCCATGGACATGGCGTTGAAGTCCAGGCGGTACTTCACGTTCCCCACCACGCCGACCACGGTTCGCCAGATCGAGTCGCCGGGTGCGTTCGCTCGGATCCGAAGGCCGAGGGGAGATCCGTCGGGTGCCATGGCCGACGCCTGCGCCTGGCTGACCACAACCACCGGTGCCGACTCGGGAGTATCGTCCTGGGAAAGGCCCCTGCCGGCCAGAACCGGGATTCCCATGGTGGAGAAGTACGAGGGGGTCACCGTCGGGAGATGGAGGATCCCGTCCTCCACTCCTTCGGTGGTTTCTATGGTCACGGGGGGCGCCGACCATCCCCCGGAGAAGGGCATCTGATCCGCCCCGCCAACGTCCAGAACACCCGGTTGGGCTCGAATCCGGTCTTCCAGATCCTGGAAATACAGGACGGCGTCATTCCATTCTTCCACGCCTGTGGGAAAGCTCACGTTGGCAAGAGCGAGGTTCTGAGTGTCGAAACCCGTGTCTACCTGAAGGAGTCCCATCATGCTTCGGATAACGAGGCCAGCTCCGGAAAGGAGGACGAAGGCAAGAGCGATCTGGGAAACCACCAGGGAGGTCTGAGTACGGTTTCGGGCCCGGCCGCCCGAGAGACTCCTTCCCCCTTCCTGGAGGACTGAGGTGATGGGAGTGCTAGCCGCACGAATGGCTGGGAGGAGACCGGTCAGGATTCCTGTGAGGATCGCGAAGCCGATGGCGATGACCAGAAGGTCCGTATTCACCGCCATCTCACCCAACCGAGGCAACTCACTTGGCATGAGAGAAAGCACGGGTTCGAGGCCCACTACGGCCAATCCCCAACCGGCCGCCCCGCCTAGCACGGAAAGGAGTACACTCTCGGCCATCTGCTGGGTCAGGAGTCGCCCCTGGCCGGCCCCCAGTGCCCTCCGCACCCCGATCTCCCGTCTCCGCTCCGTAGCCCGGATCAGGAAGAGGCCTGCGACGTTGGTGCACGCGATCAAGAGGACCAGGACGACGGCGCCCAGGAGAACCAGGAGGCCGGCTCCCGTGTCTCCCACGATCATGTCTTTCTGAGAGAAAAGGCCGACCCGGTGCTCGGCCTCGTCTGAATGGAGCTCGCCGATCCGAACCGAGACACCGTCCATATCCCGCCGAGCCTGCTCGAGGGATACCCCGGGTGCGAGGCGGGCCACGACCTTCATGTATCCGCCGTTTCGTACCGGTGATGTTTTCTGTTCGTCCGAAAAGGAAATCCAGAGCTCGTAGTTGTCGTTCGGAAAGGCGAAGCCACGAGGCATGACACCTGTAATCGTGTGGGCGACCTCATCGAGTTGGATCTGGGTTCCCAGGATGCCGGGATCGCCGCCAAAAAGGCTTTGCCAGAGGCCGAAGCTGAGCAGGGCCGTGGGAGTGGCCCCCACTTCGTCGTCCTCCGGCAAGAAGAACCGGCCCACTTCCGGTTGGATTCCCAGGGCCTCGAATGCGCCTGAGGTAATGCGGAGGGCAATGAGGTTTTCAAAACCTTCGCCGTCCTGGACCCTCACCATGCTGCCGGCATACCCTCCACCAGCCTGGAAAACCCTGCCCATCTCGAGCCAATCCCTGTGGACCTCGTAGGGAACAGCCCAGAGCCCGGACACCCGGTCGGCGGTGGGGGCGAGGCCGGTCACGGCCTCGTCGATTCGGAACGCCTCCACCAATTCGTGAGAATCGGGGTAGGGAAGGGGCCTCAGGATGATGGTGTTCACCAGGCTGAAGATGCCTGTGCTGGCGCCGATACCGAGCCCGAGGCTGATGATGGCAGCCAGCGTCAGCGCGGGCCTCCGGACGAGAAGCCGAAAAGCCTGACGGGCGTCGTGCAGAAGACCGCTCATGGTATCTCCGAAGTTCCGGTTGTTGTGGTCCGGTCCAACCGGTTGATGGCTGTTTCGGCCAACGAATCGGGAGGAGATGGAGACCGCCCTTTTGAGGTAGACCAGATTGGCTCGAAGGAGACCCCTCGACCGGAGACTGGCAGCGTGCTCCTCCCGTAGGTCTCCTAGGATGCTCTGACCCACGGTCCCACTCGGTAAACACCATCCCAGGACCCTCTCCACGAGTGGCGGTGGCCGTGGGTGGCCCGAGTTATTGTGACCCTCCCCTGAAGCGGAACTCATTGGCCGAGGCCCTCCAACCCTTCGTCCAGCCCTTCCCAGAGCTTTCTGAACGCCTCCCTGGAGTCACGCAGAGCGGCAGCTCCGCGGCCCGTGACCGCGAACCGTCGGCGTGGGTGCCCACCCCGGTCTGGGGGCCCCTTTTCTGCGGTCCATTCCAGGAACCCTTTTTTTTCCAGGCGTTCGAGGGTTTTGTAGAGGGTCCCGCGTGAGACGGACCTTCCGGCTCTCCGATCCAGCTCTCCCAGAATGGAAAGGGCGTAGGCTTCGTCCTTCAGCTGCAGGATGGCCAGGAGAACCATCTGTTCGAATTCGCCCAGGTATCTGGGGGCCATGTTCTTTCATCCCGTGGTGGACGGGGGGCGGGATCCCCAAAGGCCGCGGTTCCGATGTCGACAATGTCTACATCGGATAGGACGCACGGAAGGGGAAAAAGGTTTCGACGGGGAAGGGACTCCTCCGTCACTGGCCAACCCTCCTCTGCCGCCGGTCATCCAAAGACCGAAGAGAAACCTGAAGATCATGATCTCGTACAACCGGGAAAGAAGCCCCACCACCTCCTTCCCAGGACACTCTCAGATGGACTTTTCGATGATGAGCCAAGCCCATTCGCAGTATCAATTGCGGGCCCCGTTCTCTCTCGGCCCCCTCTGCTTTGCTTTCTTCCTCGCCTTCTTCGGCTGCGAGCCACGTGAGGATCCGAGCATCCAGACGGTCACCAGGGATTCTGCCGGTATCACGATCGTCGAGAACTCCGGGGAAGTCGGGCCGGACAACGGCGGATGGGCGGTGGGCTCCGAACCGTCCATGTCCATCGGGACCTTCCAGGGGGATTCCCTCTACCAGCTCTTTCAGGTCGAAGGGGCCAGACGCCTCACCGATGGTCGGATTGCCCTGGCCAACAGCGGGTCGGGGGAGGTCCGGATTTTCAACGGCGAGGGCCGGTTCATGGCTTCCCATGGAAGGAAGGGGGAAGGGCCGGGTGAGTTCGAGAGGCCCGCGCTGGTGGGAGTGCTGGAAGGCGACACGCTCGTGGTCGTGGACAACCAGCTCCGGAGGATCTCCCTGATTCACCCCGAGGAGGGATTCCTGGAGTCGGTCCGTATCTCCGATGAGTTGGGAGGTGGTGGTTTCCCCCGGGGAATGTTCATCGACCGCACCCTGGTTCTCGGCGGCGGGTTTTATTTCAGCAGTGACGGGGGGATGGAGCTGTCCTCCGGCTTCTCGAGGAGGGAGACAAGCTACCTGTCGGCCGGTTTGGACGGCGAGTTGGCGACCGATTTCGGAGCGTTCCCCGGCTCGGAGTTCTTCATGCAGGTGCGGAGCCAGGGGGGCGGAGCCATCACCATGGCGGCTCGATTGATCCCTTTCGGGAAATTTGCGATGCAGGCCGTGGGACCGGACCGCTTCTTCTACGGTTCCGGGGACTCGTGGGAGGTACAGGTCTACAATACGGAAGGCCAGCTCCAGCGACTCATCAGAATGGCTCGAAATCCTGTGCCAGTTCGAGACACGGACTTGGAGGCCATGATCGAAGAGGAGATCGCGGAATCCGGGGACCCGTCACAGGCCCCGGAAATCCGGGCCGGCTACGAAGAAATGCCGGTCCCCGAGTTCCTGCCGGCCTTTGCCGGGCTTCATGCCGATGCCCTTGGGTTCCTCTGGGTGGAGGCGTACCGAATGCCCGGTGACGACGGACCGGTGTTCGAGATCCTGGACCCGGGGGGGTCTCTGGTAGGGCGTGCGACCCTACCCCCTGGGTCGGACATTCTCGAGATTGGGCTGGATTACATCCTGCTGCTCCAGCGTGATGAGTTGGAGGTGGAGTACGTGCGACTCTTCGACCTGTCCCGGCCCGGGTGAACGGTCATGCTCCAGCCGCCTCCA
Organism: Gemmatimonadota bacterium; assembly: GCA_039589815.1. Classification (GTDB taxonomy): domain Bacteria; phylum Gemmatimonadota; class Gemmatimonadetes; order Longimicrobiales; family Gaopeijiaceae; genus JABDNZ01. Next base: position 5,497 of record JBDHGR010000319.1, read on the forward strand.
GAAAAACCTTGAGGTTTGTGGATTTGGGGGTTAGCTAGATCCCATCCATAAACTTGCAAGTCCTTGCGGGAGAAGGAGAAAGGCGCATCCGGCGCTCGCAGTTTTGCGTGGTAGGGCTTAGGTTCACTGCGACGAAACAGG
>JBDHGR010000320.1:0-5619 GCA_039589815.1 Gemmatimonadota bacterium
CCAAACGCTGAAAAAGAGGAGGACGCCCATCCACCCATAACCCACCACCGTATCCACCACGATGATGGGCCCCAATGCCGCCTCGGGCGTAGCCACGCTTTCTGCGATGGCCACCATGTTGGCCGTACCACCGATCCAACTTCCTGAGAGGGCCGCGAAGCCTTTCCAGGCGTCGTCGGGGAGGGCTCCTCCAAAAAGCATGAGGGCGATGGGCCCCCCGATCACGATCCCGATCGTCCCGGCCGTCACCATGAACAGGGCCACCGGGCCTAGTTTGGCCACGCTCTTCAGGTCGATGGAGATCATGAGGAGGAAGAGGGCCAATGGGAGGAAATACCGGGTGGTAAAAGCGTATGCCTCCGAGGAGGCCGGAGTGATGCCCAGCGTCGTGCAAATCATGGGCACGAAATACACAAAGATCACCGGCGGAAGGTACTCAAAAAACTTTTCGAACTTTTTGACCCCGGAAAGCCAGAAGATTACCGCTACAAGTGTCGCCAGAAAGGCAAAAACCGACATGGGATCGGTAAAGACGGCTTGGGCTTCGGCGGTCATCTCATCACTCCGGTTCTTTGCTCAGTGTGTGCCCGGCGCAAAGGTACGTTTTCCAGCGCGGATATGAAAAGAGCCCGGTGGGTTGGACCCACCTGGGCCTTTTCTCCATGGTCCCGACTGATCCGAGGTTAATGGATCGGGGGTAAGGCTACCCTATGATGCCCCTCACCGCCTCGATCAGCTCTTCTGGATCGATGGGTTTGTCGATGAACCTCTCAGGGCGGATGACGCCCTCTTCTCTCATCTTTTGGATGCCCCGCCGAAGCCCCTCCCGAATACTGTCGAAGGGGCTCTCGAAGGTATCGCCTTCCGCCTGAGCGTCGTCCTCCTCCAGGACACCTGCCACCCCGGTCAGCATGATGACGGGGATGTCTTTGAGCTCTTCCTGACGACGGATCTGTTTGAAGAGAGAGAAGCCGGTCTTCTTGGGCATCATCACGTCGAGGAGAATCAGATCCGGCAGGATCTCCTGAATCTTCTGGTATCCCTCGTCCCCGTCGGCCGCCGTGACCGCCTCATACCCATTTTCCTCCAAAGCGACGGTAAGGAACCGCCGGGTGTTATCATCGTCATCTACCACAAGCACCGTCTTCGGCATCAACCCTACTCCTCTCTCCTTAGACTTGGTCCCTGGATGGGTAGGGAAACTCGGAACTTTGCGCCCTTCCCGGGTTCGGACTCCACGTATGTGTCTCCCTCATGAGATTCGACAATCCTGACGACCACCGCCAGGCCCATTCCGGTACCCTTCTTCTCTTTCGTGCTGAAAAAGGGTGTGAAGACGCTTTTTCGAACGTCTTCGGTCATTCCTTCGGCGTTGTCCTGGACCTGAATCTCCATCCGGCCGTCCCCGAGGACAGGGACGAGCCTCATCACGATCTTCGGCGTCTCACCAGGGTCGTACTGTTTCCAGGAGCAGGCGTCAAGTGCATTCGAGATCAAATCCATCACTACCGATCGGATCCCGTCTCCATCGCAGACGACTTCTGGAAGGTCCGGTGGAATGTCGAGAGCCAACTCGATCCCGGCATCCTGGAATTTTACGTGGCTGATTCCGTGGATCTTGTGGAGGAGTTCTCCCAGGTCGGTGGGTTGGAGCTTCAGCTTCCGGGTCCTGGCGAAGTCCAGCATGCTCATGGACATCTGGGTCATGTCTTCGATGCCCTCCCTGACCATCTCCCAACCTTCCGTGAGCATGCCCTTATCGTCCTTCTTCAGGCCAAGCTTCACCATGTACGACCCGCCCTTCATCACATTCAGCATGTTCTTGATGGAATGCTGAATACCTGTGATGGCCTGCCCGAGGGCAGCCATGCGCTTGGACCGAAGGAGCTGCACCTGCATGCGGAGCTCGTCGGTGAGGTCCTTGCTGATCCCCAGGGTGCCCATGGATGACCCGTCGGGGGCAATGAGCTTGGAGAGTGTGATCATGACGTTTCGAAGGTCACCGTCCTTGGTCACGAAATTGGACATGTAGTTCACCACATGATCACCATTCTCCAACTGCTCGATAGCGGCGTCCCGATCGGTGGGCTCGGCGAAGATCATCTCGATGCGTTGGCCAACCATCTCATCTCTCGTGTACCCGAGGACCTTCTCGGCCCCAGGGTTGAAAGTCCGGATGAATCCATCCCGATCCACGGTGATGATGATGTCCGCCGAGTTGTCGACGATCGCCTGGAGGTACTCCTTGGTGCTCATGAGCTCGGTCAGGGTGTCCGACAGCTCCGAGGATATGTTGTCGAACACGCCGGTCACCTCTGAGATACCATCTCCGGTGGAATCCCTGAACCGAAAGCTGAAATCGTGTTGGGCCAGACGCTGTGCGCCGGCTTTTAGGCCCCGGATTCGCCTCCCGACCAGACGCTCGGTCATCCACCAGGCTGCCATGGTGCCCAAGAGCATACAGAGGAGAATGGCCCAGAGCGTGTTGCGGGTCTGACGGTCGATCAGCGCGTCGACCTGGGCCAGGGAGAAATCGGCCTGGAGGATCCCGAGAACGGAACCCTCCGGAACATCCGTATGGCAGGTAGCCGAGCTGCAACCTTCCTCCCCAAGAATGGGAGTAACCACCGAAAGTGCCCGCTCATCGCCGTCGAACTCCAGAACCTCACAGCACGTTTCGGTGGTAACGGTGGGTTCAGCCGTGGGCGTAGTGTGACAAACGGTGCATGGCCATGAATCTGCTGGGACGGTGCCGGGACCCGACTCCAGCTGAGAGGTAAGGACAATCCCTTCATGAGAGATGAGTCGGACATCCCTGAACGCCGGATTCTCCGACGCCATACGGTACACCACGCTGGGCAACTCGTTGGCCTCATGGCTCATCATGAGGCTTCGAAGTCTCGTGAGAATCCTCTCGGATGTGAGGATGGACGTTTCCCGGGCGGAGGAGACCCCGGCCCTCTCCAGATCAAGGTTCGTGAGGAACCGGGAAATGCCGAGCGCCCCAGCGAGAATGAGTAGGAATAGACCGTTCACCTTCCAGGCAAGACGAAGGCGCTTCATCGCGCCTCGAAGGGTGGGCCTTGTTTTCACTTCTTTCGTTTCGGGTGTGCTCATGATGCTCGATTCCGGGCCGATTGCATCAGGTGACCGGGCAAGAACCCCAACGCTGAGAACGCAAGAGGAGAACGGTTTGAGTCTTATGCAACCGGGCCATTCGTCCAGAACCACCCATATCAGATACAGTGTACGTCGGGCGAACCCTCCAACGCAAACCTACCTTTTATCCTTATTTGAGAATTCAATCACATAACTATTTACAGATGCGAGAATTTTTTCACATAACGGTTTGACACTGCGAGAAACCCATCACATAATGGCGTTAAGGAATTCTTGACCGCCAGCAAATAGTGCAGATCCATATGCCTAGACCGTGTAAGCCTGCGACCTACCCGAGGTGTCCCAGCCTTTTTCGCCGGAGTGCGCCATGAGTTCTGATCACAAACCCATTCTTGTCATTGGAGGAGGAATCGCGGGGATGACCGCGGCTGTGGAAGTCGCGGAAGTAGGGTACCCCGTGGTTCTGGTAGAAAAAGAACCGTTTCTGGGTGGAAGGGTCATCCGCTCCAACAAGTACTTCCCCAAGATGTGCCCGCCCGCTTGCGGTTTCGAAATCAATGTTCGCCGCATCCGAGCCAATCCGATGATCACCGTGCACACGTTGGCCACGGTGGAGGAGGTTTCCGGGGAAGCAGGTGCATTCCGGGCACGCATCAAGAAAGCACCCCGGTATGTCACTGGAGCCGTATCCCTGGACGAGTCTGTCGCGGAAAAACTGACCTCCGAAATACCAAACGATTTCAACATGGGCCTCGACACCACGAAAGCCCTCTACTACCCCCACAATGCGGCCTATCCCGGCCTCCACGTCCTGGACAGGGAGGCACTTTCGGACGCCGACGTGGCAACGCTCACGGAGGAGTGTCCGCCGGGAGCCATCGACCTGGATATGGCCGAGGAGGAAATCGCCATCGATGTCGGCGCGGTGATCGTCGCCACCGGATGGAGGGGATACGACCCTGCCAACCTCCCGAACCTGGGCTTCGGTATGTGGCCTGACGTCGTGACGAACCTGATGGTGGAGCGATTCGCAGCCCTGGACGGACCCACGGGTGGGAAGATCCTCCGGCCATCGAACGGTTCACCGCCGGATAACGTGGCGTTTGTTCAGTGCGCCGGGTCCAGAGATGAAAACCACCTCCCGTACTGCTCCGCGGTTTGTTGCATGGCTTCACTCAAGCAGGCCAGGTATGTGCGGGAGAACAACCCCGATGCAAAGGTCACCATCTTCTATATCGACATCAGGACTCTGGGGCGCCTGGAGAAGTTCTACTACGACCTGTTGGCGGACGAGAACGTCACCTTCGTAAAAGGGAAGGTCGCGGAGATCAGCGAGGATCCAGACACGCATGAGTTGATCCTCGAGGTGGAGGATACCATCGCGGGGGAGAGGCCAGACTCCCGTTTCGACATGGTGGTTTTGGCGACGGGGGTCGTACCCAACACCGCCGATTCCCCGCTTCCATTGGACCTGGAAACCGACGAGTACGGATTCCTTAACGGAGCCACGGGCGTTGGAGGGGTCTTCGCCGCCGGTTGCGCGACACATCCCTGTGATGTGTCCCGCGCGACCAAAGAATCAACAGCGGCTGCCCTCAAGGCGATCCAGTGCCTCAACAGAGGATGACTCCAATGGAAGAAAAGATCGGCGTATTCATCTGCTCCGGATATGGAATTGCTGAGGCCCTGGATATCGATGCTCTCTGCACGGTGGCCACATCGGAATTCAGCCTTCCCTTTTGTAAGGTCGTGGACACCTGCGAGGGTCCCGGCTTGGATGCCATCAACCAGGATATCGAGGCCGAGGGGCTGACCAAAGTCGTGCTGGCTGGAATCTCACCCCGCCGGTTTGCCGACAACGCCTTTCCCAAAGGCGTCATAGTCGAACCCGTCGGGATCAGGGAACAGGTGGTCTGGGCTCTTCCTCCCAACGATGAGGACACCCAGATGGCAGCGGAGGACAACCTTCGCATGTACATCGCCAAGGTGAAGGGCATGGAGCCCCTGGAACCCTTCCAGCCGGAAGAGGAGATCGACAAAGGGATCCTGGTGGTTGGGGGTGGGATTGCGGGGATGACCGCAGCGGTGGAGGCGGCCGAGGCAGGTTACGAGGTCAGGCTGGTTGAGAAGACCCCCGACCTGGGCGGCTGGCTTGCCAAGCAGCATCGCTCCATCCCTACCAAAGCCCCGTTCAGAGAGCTGGAGGAAACAGGCATCGGCAACCTGATCGGGCAGGTGGAGGGGAGCGGGAAGATCCACGTATACAAGTCAGCTCACACGAGTGAGATCCTGGGGGCTCCAGGACTGTTCGACGTCACATTGGCCTCCACCGGAAACGGCAAGCCGGAAGGGGAGGTAGTAGACCGGTTCAGGGTCGGGGCCATCATTCAGGCCACGGGGTGGAGGCCCAACGACCCCCGGAAGGATCTGCCGTATGGAGACCTGGAAGACGTCGTCCTGAATGTCGATTTGGAAGCCATGGTGAAGGAAACGGGCAAG
>JBDHGR010000321.1:0-5617 GCA_039589815.1 Gemmatimonadota bacterium
AACGCTGGAACTGGCTCCCTCGTTCCGGAGCGCCTTGGAGAGCAAGGCGGTGATTCACTGGGGCCTACAGGACGTCACCAGTGCGATCGATGCGATCCGTACGTACCGGTCCCACTCGCCGAGTCCTTTCGCAGGGGCGGCAATGCTGGGCTATCTCCTAGCGCGCTCCGGCGACGCAAACGCCGCACAGGAGCAGCACCAGCTGCTGGAAGAGCGTGAACGGGTCGAACCGGAGACGTCACTCCATATTGACTTCGCCCTCTCGCACTTGGGCATGCGGCAATACGAGTTGGCGTTGACTCGGCTAGAAAAGGCTGTGGATAGCCGCATGGCCGGTGTGATTTTTGCCCGGTCCATGCCGTTTTGGGACGAAGTGGCAGATCACGCTCGATTCAAGGCTCTGGAGGAGCGAATTGGGCTGTGGAGCTAAGCTCCGAAAAGCGGATGCCGGAGAGGCTCAAACAGGTACTTCGGAGCGTCTCGTAGGCCTGACCCACTCGGTCCAAGCGGACTAGCCCACGAGCCGAAAGAGGAGCTGCTTGGCGACCACCCCTCAACCTGGTTAAGGCTCTTTCATTCCAAACACGCAGGATAAGAGCAACCCGAACCTACCAGCATGAGGAGACACCAATGGAAGTTGACCAGGTGAGAATCATCTACTTCTCTCCTACTGGCACCACAAAGAGAATCCTGGGGAGTATTGCCAAAGGTATCGCGGCTGAAGATGTCGAACATATCGATCTGACCCTTCCGGAAGGAGCTCAGAAGGCAATTCCACCCTTCTCAGATGAACTCGTACTCATAGGTGCACCCGTTTACGGTGGTCGATTGCCAGTTGATGCGATCCATAGATTCAAGAAACTCAAAGGAAGCAAAACCTTGGCGGTTCTCATTGTCGTTTACGGGAACCGGGAGTTCGAAGACGCATTGTTGGAGCTGAAGAACCTTGCGATTGAGGTAGGCTTTCATCCGGTCGCCGGTGGTGCATTCGTTGGGGAGCATTCTTTCGCTACAGAGGATGTCCCCATCGCGAATGGACGCCCGGATAACCAGGATGTTCAGAAGGCAATGGATTTTGGCAGGGATATCAAAGAAAAAATCACAGCGTTGCCGTCATCTGATGCCGAAGCCGATTTGGTGGTTCCCGGCCGATTTCCATATGAAGGCGGGCCACGATCTATGGCTGTCTCACCCGTGACCGAAGAAGACACATGCGCAGTTTGTGGTACGTGTTCCAGTGTATGTCCAACTGGAGCCATTTCCGTTGATGGGAGCGTAGCAACGAAGATCGAGCTATGCATTCGCTGCTGTGCTTGCATAAAGAGCTGTCCCACAGGTGCGAGGGTTTGGAAGGACGGCATGATGAAGGAGATTGCCAACTGGTTGAATGAAAATTGCATGGTCAGGAAAGAACCCCAGGTCTTTGGGATAGATGTGTAGGACCCAAGTGTGTCGGGAGTTTTCCGCGAAGAGGGAGGGCTGGCCGGAGAACCTAGGCACCATGATCTCACATCTGGGGGTGCAGGAGGCGTGATGGATGTCGTTGTGGAGGGAGTGGCCGCCGGAGTGTTGGGGACGTTGGTCATGGATCTGGGGAACCTGCTCTTGGCCCGAGCCGGGATCATCTCGAAGATAGACGTGGGGATGATCGGGAGGATGGCTGCGGGCTGGACACGCGGGCGTTTCCGCTATGGACACCCGAGCGACATGGATGAGATTGCGAACGAGGTGCTCTACGGTTTCGTCACGCACTACTCCATCGGCGTGGGTCTCGCGGTCCCTTATGTGCTCGGGTGGGATCTCTTGGTCGGAGGGCCTGCATCACCGGTATGGGCCGTTGCCTACGGCGTCGCGACGACGGCGGCCTCCTGGTTTTTCGTTTACCCCTCCATGGGATTTGGAGTGTTTGGCCGACGGTCTCCCGATGGCCTCAGGGCTTCTCTCTCCCCCCTGGCCAACCACCTGTTCTATGGACTGGGAATGGCGATCGGGATTGCAGTGGCGTGAGTACTTGGGAAGCCAAAACGCATACCTCGGAATCCGAGGCGTTGGGCCATCAAATCGCGAACCCTTGGGGCGCCCATAAGATACCCTGAAGGCAAGCTCAAACCCGAATCTCAAACGTACGAAGAGACCATCCTCGTCGGTTGCGGAACTACGCCGGGCGGGAACTCCCTCGGGCGGGCGCTCCCATTTCCCCGGAAGCCCGCGAAAGAGCCCGGAGAGTCACCCACCCCTGAATCAGTGACAGGGTAAAGGTTGTCACAAGGATCCCCAGGGATACGGGCAGCTTGAACTCAGGGTGCCCGAGGGCCAGAAAAATACTGTGGATGCCGAACGCGAAGACTCCAACCGCAGAAAGTCCAACGGAGAACCAGAGACCTCTCCTCCGCTCCAAGACCAGTTCCACAAGCCCCTCCAGGAAGACGAGGAGCAAAAGGAGATTCAGAAGCAGGAAGAGCTGAATGCCGCCGGGAAGCCGGAAGAGCTCCCACTCGTGCCAGTAGGCCGAGTCGATCTCATGGGTCGCCAGGACGCCGAGATTGAGGATGTAGAGCCACCGGAGGGTACGCGGGTACATGGCCTTCCTCTCGTTGATCGCGGATTCTCCACTCAACTCTTCTCATCACCACCATGGGCGCGGTGTAGTAGAACAAGTTACGGTCTCACTCCGCCGGCATGAACATACAAGGTCGGGTGTCCGAGCTTTACAAAATCGTCCTTTTGCGGCCTGGAACGACCATCCGCACACTTGTAGGTCCAATTGCGACATCACCTTTCGGCTAGTCGGCAGCCGGAAGGTCGGTTGAAGCGCCCCTCCAAATCGACACCAGAATCTCCACACACCATTACGCATCTCATTGGCGTGAGGTCGCTTTTCGTCCACAAGCACTCCGAGTTCGGCGTCACCAAGCGGTTCGGTGAGAATCCTATGGAAACCTTTTCCCGGATGAGTTTTTCTTGACAGTTTACTAGTGTCGGGCCCCAATTGAGGCGTCCCGCAGCACAAAGGCTGTTCAGAAAGCCCGGACGATAAACCCCGTGAGTCCAGGTAAAGGCGAAACCGATGTCCGACCCTTTAACCCGCCTCAACACCGCCCTCGAAGGCCGCTACCGCATCGAGCGAGAGCTCGGCGAGGGTGGCATGGCGATCGTCTACCTGGCCGAGGACCTGAAACACGACCGCAACGTCGCCCTCAAGGTCCTGAAACCCGGGTTGGCCGCCGTGATCGGGGCCGAGCGTTTCCTGGCCGAGATCAAGACCACGGCGAACCTCCAGCACCCTCGCATCCTCCCCCTCTTCGATTCTGGGGAGGCGGACGGGTTCCTCTACTATGTGATGCCCTACGTGGAGGGCGAGACTCTTCGGGACCGCCTCCGTCGCGAAGGCTCGCTCGCCGTTGAGGAGGCCCTTTCCATCGCTCGCGAGGCGGCCCAGGCGCTCGACTACGCTCATGGCCACGGCGTGATCCACCGCGACGTAAAGCCCGAGAACATACTCCTGGGCGAGGGCGGGGCGGTGGTGGCGGATTTCGGGATCGCTCTAGCCATCTCGGAAGCGGGAGGGCAGCGCCTCACCGAGGCCGGCCTTTCCCTGGGCACACCGACCTACATGAGCCCGGAGCAGGCCGCGGGGGATTCGGACGCGACGCCCACCTCCGACGTCTATTCGCTCGCTTGCGTTCTCCACGAGATGCTTGCGGGGGAACCGCCGTTTCCCGGTACGACCCTGCAATCCATATTGGTCAAGATCATCACCGAACCCCCGCCTCCAATTCGCTCCGTTCGGCCGTCCGTACCCAAGGACATCGAGGCGGCGATCGTCAGGGGGCTCGCGAAGCACCCAAACGAACGGTTCGATACCGCAGGGGAGTTTGCCCGTTCACTCGATTCGGCGTCGGTGGTTACCCCCGCCAAAGCAGGCATGCCCCCACGGCGCATGCGAGCTGTCATCGGCGCCGCCGCTCTCTTGGTACTGCTTCTTGGGCTTGCGAGCGTGAGGCTCTACCGCGAGCTCGCGGATGAGAGGTGGGTTCGCCAGGTGGCGATCCCCGACATCGAAAGGTTCCTCTCCGAGAGTTCATTCGTCGAGGCCTTTCATATCGCTCGCGAGGCGGATCGGGTCGCACCCGATGACCCCTCGGTGAGACGGCTGGTGGATGTGTCTTCCATGCTGGTCAGCGGCGACACGGACCCTAGCGGTGTCGCAGTCTCCTACCGGGGTTACTCGGCGACCGACAGCACCTGGCATTCGGTCGGACAGACGCCGCTCGAGGAAGTTTCCTTCCCCAACGCATACCTTAGACTGAGGCTCGAGAAGGAAGGTCATGAGCCTCTGGAGTTGGCCTTCCATCCGTTTTTCGGGCTGGACGCGACCCTGGCTTCCGGAGAGGCGGAGGGCGAGGCCATGGTTTCGGTGCCATCCGGTGACTGGAGCTATACGACCCGGGACCCGGTCCCCATCGATCGCTTTCTTCTGGACAAGTATGAGGTCACCAACGCAGCCTTCCAGCGGTTCGTGGATGCCGGCGGTTACCGAGGTGCGCAGCATTGGACCGAACCTTTCGTCCGCGACGGCGATCAGCTGACGTGGGAAGAAGGGATCCAGTTGCTCAAAGACGCGACCGGACGCCTGGGGCCAGCGACCTGGGAGCTCAGCCGGTATCCCGAGGGTGAAGCCGATTATCCCGTTCGGGGGGTCAGTTGGTACGAGGGTGTCGCGTACTGCGGATTCGTGGGTAAGAGCCTGCCTACGTACTACCATTGGAGACAAGCGGCCGGGCTCGACATCTTCGACGACGTCCTCACGTTCAGCAACTTCTCAGGTGTGGGGCCGGCACCCGTCGGTTCAGCGGGGGGACCCGGCCCGTACGGAACGCTCGATCAGGCCGGAAACGTGAAGGAATGGACGTGGAACGCCTCGCGGGGGGGTCTCCGCTATGTCCTGGGCGGAGCGTGGAACGAGCCGAAGTACAGGTTCCAGGATCCTGACGCCCGCGACCCCTTCGCCCGGGACCCAACACACGGCTTCCGTTGTGCACGATACGGGAGCCCACCGGATTCAGCCCTCATCGCGTCCATTGATCTTCCCTATTTCGACTTCAACGAGGTCGAGACGGTAGACGACGCGACCTTCGCCACCCTGGCAAACTTCTTCGCGTACGACCCGGGATCCCTCGACGCTCGGGTGGAGAGGGTAGACACCACCAGCCATTGGCGTCGGGAGACGGTGAGCTTCAACGCCGCCTACGGAGGCGAGCGCGTGCTGGCGCACATTCTCCTCCCCCGCGACGTCGCCCCACCGTACCAGACCGTGGTCTATATGGCGGGGCTGGACGCCTTGTACCTTTCCTCGAGCGAGAACCTGGCCGAGTGGCATCTACTGAGCTTCATTCCGCAGAGCGGCCGGGCCCTGGTATTCCCGATCTATAAGGGCACCTACGAGCGACAGTATCAGCAGGCTCCCGGCAACATCGCCCGTCGCGAGTACACCGTCTGGGCCACGCAGGACCTCAACCGCACGGTGGACTACATTACGGAGCGACCCGACCTGGACGAAGAGAAGCTTGGATACATGGGCATCAGTTATGGCGCCGAGTGGGCCATCCCTCTCTCG
>JBDHGR010000322.1:0-5608 GCA_039589815.1 Gemmatimonadota bacterium
TGACCGAGAACAACACCGTGGCGAACATCGACCGGTTGTTCAGCGCGGCCAAAGACCACAGTGTACCCGTGTTCATCTCGCCGCACTACTACTACCCTACCGACCACGGGTGGCATTTCGGCGGAGCGCTGGAAGTCCTCATGCACAACATCAACATGTTCGACCGCGTGAATCCTCTGAGTCTGGAAGGTTTCGAGGGCTCCGGGGCCGACTGGCTCGCACAGTACAAGGGATACATCGAGGACGGAAAGACGGTGGTGTCCAGCCCACACAAGGTCTATGGCCCGGAGACGAACGACCTGGTCCTTCAGCTTCGCAAGCGGGGCATCGACAAGGTCATCCTCGCCGGCATGTCGGCGAACCTTTGCACCGAAGCCCACATGCGTGAGCTACTCGAGCAGGGGTTCGAGGTGGCGGTCGTGAAGGACGCGACAGCCGCGGCAAAGCTTCCGGGGCTCAACGGGTACGAGGCGGCCACTGCGAACTTCCGTTTCATGGCGAACGCGGTCTGGACCACGGAGGAAGCGGTTGCCGTCATCGGTAGCAATTGACCACAGTCCGGTTCCGAAAGGATCCGCTTCGGACCCGGCACGCCGTAGTGAGCAAAAGAGGTGAGTCCACCATGGGCTCCCCTCTCGTTTGTTTCCTAACAGACCTCACTCCGATTTCAATACCACCACGGGGTTCACTCGGGTGGCCTCCCGGGCTGGTAGGTAAGCCGAAGCCCAGGTCACCGAAAGGAGGAGCAGGGAGCCACCTGCAATTGTCGTCGGATCGAAGGGGCTGATTCCGAACAAGGTAGATCGGATCAGCCGAGCCAAAAACAACGCGCTGCCGAGACCGACAAACAGGCCGACCGTGGCCCAGAAGAGTCCCTTGCCCTGAACCTCTCCGACCACACTCCTAGCGTTTGCACCCAGGGCCATGCGGATCCCGATCTCAGGCTTCCGCTGAGCGACCCGGTTCGCGGTGATGGCCCACACCCCTGCACATCCCAAGATCAGACTGACGATGGAGAATAAACCGAGAAGGTTCCGTAGCAGGCGTGTGTCTCCGATCTGATCGGAACGGATCTCCTCGAGGGTCCTGGCGTTGAAAACGGGGACATCCGGATCGATGTCGGCCACGAGCCGTCGGAGGTCCGGCAACACCGTTGCCACCGACGCTGAGGACCGAACGATCAGGGTTTCACCGAACCCGCTCTCCGGGAGGTTCACATAAATGTCCGGCGTGACTCCCTGGGTGGGCAGGTCGTAAAGGATATCACCCGCGACGCCGATCACCGTCGCCGACTCGCCGTCGCCGAGGATCCCTTCCTCCAGACGAACTCGTTGGCCGACAGCATCGCCGGCCGGGAAGAGCCGGGCCGCCGCCAACTCACTCAGAACCACCTCCTCGGCGGTGGTGGTACTGCCTGACTGCGATGAAAACGGGCGCCCCGCGATCAAGGGCGCGGAAACCGACTCGAAGAAATCCCCGCGAACGTACTGGATGCCCACGGTCGGACGGCTTCCCCTCTCAAAGACCGTCGATCCCGCCCCCGCGATCTGCCCAAACCGGCAGTGGCCATCGTGGGGTGGAGTGCAGGCCACCGCAGCCGCCTCGACCGTTGGATTCTCCCGTAGCCGTTCAAGAAGCAGATCCCGGAACTCACCCTCATTCCCGCTCCATGCCGTCCCGGGCGGAATCGAAAAGTTGGCGACGACTACTCCCCCTGGGTCCACACCACCGTCGACCCCCTGGAGGTGCTCCAGACTCCGGAAGAGAAGGCTCGCGCCCAGGATGAGAATCATCGCCACGGCCACCTGGCCTGCCACCACCAGGTCCCTCGGATCCGTGGTGACCGATAGGCCCTTCTTCACAACACGTTCTCCCCTCAAGACCTGAGCGGGGACCATTTTCGTGGCCTGGAGGGCGGGGAGGATCCCGACGATCAGACCGGCCAGGAGGGCCAGGCCAACCGACATCAAGACCAGTTGGCCGTTCAGCTCGACTTGTCCGGGGTCGAAGAGGCTGAGATTCCACCCGGCCCTCATGAACACCGCCGGCATGAACTCGGCCAGGAGATCGATCCCAACTGACGCCACCTTCAGCGCCGCGACGCACCCGATTTGGGAGAGGACGAGTGCTTCCGCCAACGTTCCCCAGGCGATCCTGGCACGGCTCCCGCCCAGTGCGAGTCGAACCGCCGTGTCATGCCTTCTCTCTGCCACTCTCGCCAGAAGGAGGATCGCCAGGTTGGCACAAGCGACCAGGAGCACCAAGCCTCCGGCCCCATTCAGGAGGAGCAGCGATAGCCGGGTTTGAGGCGTGACCCGGGACTCGAGAAGCTGCCGAGCCGAGCCCCCGTAAACGGCATCGGGGTCGGGGGTGGCTTCTTCCCTTTCGACCGCCATGCCGAACGCTTTCATCCGCTCGGCGACCGGTTCCACTTCCTGCTCCGGCCCTAGACGACCGACAACCGAGAACCAGTATCCGCTCGCGTTGCCCTGGATCGGCCTTCTCAAGAGGTCTTCCGCCGCGGGAATCGGGACCCAGAACTGGGCTTGGCCACTCAACCCTCGGAAGCCCCTCGGCGCGATTCCAATTACCGTCACGGGCCTCTTGTTGATCTCGATGCTCGAGCCCACCGCGGAAGGATCGCCACCAAGTTTTTCTTGCCAGTAACTGTAAGCCACAATGGCAACCGGATCTGCATCGCCTCTTTCATCTCCCTCGGAGAACGTTCGCCCCATTTCCGGCCCGGCTCCCAAGACCCGGTGATAATCCCTGGTCACGACCTCTCCCTGAGCAACCTCTCCGTGCTCTCCTCCCGTTCGCGTGAACTCGAAAGTCGCATAGGCAGCGACGGCCTCGGCCCCGGCCTGACCGCCTCTTTCCAGCTCTTCGAACTGGGGGAAGGTCCAGAGATGCGGACGGGGCGTCCCTCCTCTTGCCGGATACCCGGAGGTCAGGTGAAGAAGGACCAGTTCCTGGGGGTCCCCAAAGCTCGGGGGATCGAACAGGGCGGCCTTCACAAAGGCCATGATGGAGAGGTTTATGCCAATCCCGAGAGCGAGGATGACTATGGCAGAGCTGGTGAAAAGCGGCCTGTTCTTGAGGGTCCTGAGCGCAATCCGGAACTCCTTGACCCAAAACGAGCTTCTGATCCTCCCCATCCTTTCCTCTCTATTGCGCTTGGCAGGGTCAAGGTCTGCTGGCGACTCGACGTTAATGTGCTTCTGCCGAGCGGGGACCGTCCGTCCTTGGCCCCCGCCCCCACCTTTTACTGGACGGTTCGTCCTCGAGATGGGTTACCCTGGCAGGATCTCCGCTTCCGTTGATTCCCTGCTCAAGCTTACCGAGTCAGGGCATACATCTTCACATACTCCACACCTAGATCGTCCCTCCAAAGCCCGAGGATGTAATCCTCGCCGATCTCCAACAGCTCCACTCCCAGGGGCATGCTCAAACGGCCCAACCGGGTGCCGTCCGCGCCAAAAACGGTCCATACGGGCACGTCTTCGCCTGGGAGACGACTCTCCTCCACCCATAGGCACCCCTCTGGATCTGCGAGAAACCGTAGGTAGGGCGGTAGGGTCTCAGGCCAAGGGACCTCTTCGAGGGTTCTTCTGATCCGCGGTGCCGCGTCGCCGTCCCGGGCATTCGCCACGGCCATCTCTACATAACGGTCGATATCCTTACCGGTCAGGGGCACCGAACTCTGCCGGACTCGTATGACACGCTCCAGCACCCCGCCGGGCGTAAAAGCCAGGATCTCATAGGTCTCGCCCGTGCCCATAAAAACGCGGTTCGGGGCAACCGCTACTCCTGGCGATTTCCCGAATGGAAGCACGGTAATGGACACATACGCGCTGGTGGCTCCAACATAACTTTCCGGGCCGGGTAGCGTCGGATACTCCTCGAGATCGGTGCCGGACAAAGTGGCTGAGAAGTATCGCTGGTCCATCCGCACCGGGCCCGGCCCGCGACCACCAGCGGAGAGGCTGGATCCGGCCCGGAGCATGATTCGCCTGTCGGAAAACAGGCCAAAAGCCTGGAGAAGCCCTCCTTCCGGGAGGAAGTCGGTAGGAATCGAACTCACGAACCCGGCCTCCGAGTCGATCAGTGAGATTCGACGATCTCTCCGGCCGATTGCAACCAGGGTGTCCCCCGGGAGGACCCCGGCGAAGGCGAGGCCCCTGAACTCTCCTGGGCCTTCACCCTCCCCGCCGAATACTCGTAGGATGGATCCTTTCGAATCGAAGATCCGGATCTCTTCGGTTCCCCCATTGGCAATCGCGATCCGGCCGTCCGAGAGGCGGAGCGCACCCTGCACGCCGAGCAGTTGATATTGCCAATCTCCTTTCACGGCTCCAATGGTAAGGACAGGGTTCGGGTCCACCCGGATCCCATTCTGATCGGTCTCACCCCGGTCCGAGTTTTCGACGATGGTGATGCCGGCACTGTCCCTCACCGCCGGGGGGAATTCGGCTGTCCCGGGTTCGCACCCGAACAGGGTGATGCCTGTGGCGGCCAGGAGAGTGACCACGGAAAGCGAGCGAAGGTACATGGCGATCAGGGTGAAGGTGGGGGGGGACGAGCCCTTTCACTTTGACTTGAGACTGC
Organism: Gemmatimonadota bacterium; assembly: GCA_039589815.1. GTDB lineage: Bacteria > Gemmatimonadota > Gemmatimonadetes > Longimicrobiales > Gaopeijiaceae > JABDNZ01. The sequence continues at coordinate 4,609 of JBDHGR010000322.1, forward strand.
TTCGTCATGGAAACCGTTGCCGGGATCCGGATGGTTTCCCAGGGAGAGGGCGGCGCATAGGTCCCGGCAGAGGGGGAATGCCCCGGAGCCACTTCGGCCCCGGTCACGCATACCTGAGTGTATCACTAAACGGGAACCTTGCTCCCATTCTCCCGAAGCCATACACTGCACTGCAGTATAAATTGGTCAAACGGGAGGCCCCATGCCCAGAACCCTAGGAGACTTCGAGGTCCTGATCCTCCTGGCCATCGTCCGCCTCGGAGAAAGAGCGTACGGGGCGAACATCCACCAGGAGATCGAGGAGAGGGGCCGACGTTCCGTCGCCATCGGTGCCGTGTACACGGGCCTGGCAAGGCTGGTGAAGAGCGGTTACCTGGAAGCCTCCATCGGGGATCCCACACCTCAACGGGGAGGAAGGCGAAAGAAATTCTACCGTCTTCGACCGGCGGGGGCCGAGGCACTCACCCAATCCGTGGAAACCCACCGAAGGATGATCCAGGGGATCGAGTCCGAGTTGGACGACCTCCTGCCCTTCACCGGAGGGGGGAGGGGCTCATGAGTCAGCCGAAGCCTCCGAGGATCGCTTCCGGCCTCCTGTCGGTCTTCCTTCCCAAGGACGATCGGGAATTCCTCCTGGGAGACCTGGAAGAGAAGTATGAAGAACGGTGTCGCCGTGTCGGCGCCGCCGGACGGCCCAGAGGCCGCGCCAGGGCTTGGGCTTGGTACTGGGGGCAGGCCCTGCGGTCGAGTTGGTACGGGGCTCTTGCCAGGCTCAGGAGTGGTGTCCCCCGGAGGGGAACGGCCGGGTGGACCGACCGCGCTCTCCTGGACCTCCGCCACGCTCTCCGGGGGTTTCGCCGTAGCCCGGGCTTCACCGTAGTTGCGATTTCCACACTGGCCATCGGTCTTGGAGCCGTGACGGCCATCTTCACCTTCGTGAACGCCTTCTTCCTGAGACCTCTTCCCTACGCCGATGCCGAAGAACTGGTAATGATCTGGG